>DPXH01000138.1:0-1778 GCA_003527405.1 Candidatus Sediminicultor tertius
AAGGCTAAAGAGGTATCTAATATATCAGAAGAGGTTAATCCTTGATGGAAATAGCGGGAATACTCTCCTAAATTTTCCCCCACAGCAGTGGTAAAAGCTAATACATCATGCCGGGTCACTTTTTCTATTTCCTGAATTCGGTCTATAGAATACCTGGCATTTTTTCTGATATTTTCAATAGCCTCTTGGTCTATCTTCCCCAATTCGAATAAAGCTTCACAGGCTAAAAGCTCTACTTTTAACCAAGTTTCATATTTATTTTCCTCTTCCCAGATATTTTTCATGGCCGGGAAGGAATATCTATCAATCATTGTTATCACCTCTTTTTTAATTCGCCAATTGACCAATTTACCGATTAACCAATTTATTAACAAAGTTAATCAGTTTAAGACTAAAGTTTAGAGTTATAATTATACAGCTAAAAATTTAAAACTAAAAGCGAAAAACCATAATTCAAAATTCAAAACCTCTTTTTGCTCTTGAAAGTTTATATAATTGAGCTTAATATTTTTATTTATATTATATTTAATTGTTTTCCGTTCTTTGTTCTCCATAAGTAAACTACGCCAATATATAATTTCATTAACAAATTTAAGAGAGTAGTTAAAAAAAGTCCTTTAATTTTAAGTTTTAAGTTTTGGTTTTACGCTTTGCGCTTTTCGTTTTTCGCTATAGACTACCCGATAGAATGGGATACTATTCACCATTTACTATATACTAATTAGTCGTTTAACTTAAACTAACCAACCAGCTAACCAGGTACCAACTAACTAACTAACTTTTATTTTTTATTTAAATACTTTTTCTCTAACAATAGTTTGGCTTCTCTTGGGGCCGACAGATACTATAACTACTTTAGTTTTTACCAATTCTTCTATTCGGTTAATATATGCCTTTAATTGCTGTGGAAGGTCTTCATATTTAGTTATCTGAGAAATATCCCCTTTCCACCCTTCCATTTCTTCGTATACCGGGATACAGTTCTCTAAGATCTCTAAATTAACCGGAAACTCTTTTATCGTTTCTCCGTGATATTTATAAGAAGTACATATTTTGATCTTGTCAAAATCACTTAGGACATCTATCTTAGTTAGAACCATACTATCCATCCCGTTTATTCTGACTGCATAGTTTACTAATACCGCATCGAACCAACCACATCTTCGAGGCCTTCCGGTAGTTGCTCCAAATTCTCCTCCCTTTTGACGAGTAGATTCTTCCAATTTCCCCTGCATTTCCGTGGGGAAAGGACCTCTTCCTACTCGGGTAGTATAGGCTTTGGTTATTCCCATAACCCTGTCTATTTTAGTAGGTCCTACGCCTGTTCCGATGCAAGCCCCACCGGCTATCGGATTAGAGGAAGTTACATAAGGAAAAGTCCCGTGGTCAATATCCAGGAGAGTCCCTTGAGCCCCTTCAAATAATATATTTTTTTCTTCATTAATTGCCTGATTTAGGTATAAGGAAACATCTGTCACATATTTTTTTAACAATTGACCATATTCCCTATATTTTTTTAAAATGTCCTTCTTTTCCTGATTAGATATTTTAAGCTCGTATAATTTTCCAAAAATAGCATCTTTTTCGTTTAGATTATTCTCCAATTTTTTGGGTAAAAGCTTTTCATCGATCAAATCAATCATTCTTATCCCGGTGCGAGTAATTTTATCCGCATAGGCTGGACCAATGCCTCTTTTGGTTGTACCTATTTTATCTTTCCCTCTTTTCAATTCTTTTATCTCATCCAAGGTTTTATGATAAGGCAAGACAACATGGGC
>DPXH01000138.1:2157-3022 GCA_003527405.1 Candidatus Sediminicultor tertius
AATAAAGATTCCGGATCTATCACCACTCCGTTACCGATAAGACATTTTACCCCTTTATGCAAGATACCGGAAGGTATAAGGTGAAAGATAAATTGTTTATCTCCCTTTACTACCGTATGACCGGCGTTGCAACCCCCTTGATATCTAACAATAATGTCTGCTTCCTCGGAAAGCAAATCGGTTATTTTACCTTTTCCTTCGTCTCCCCATTGAGAACCAACTACTACTAATGTAGACATTTGTTTTTACCCATCATCCTTTCATAATTTCTAGATGTTCTAATTTATTTATTATTTGCACTTCTTACCACATCAAGCGAAAAGCTTAAAGCGAAAAACACAAAACCATAATTCAAAATTCAAAACTTTTTTGTATAAACTATTGCTTTTAATGTAGGGGTCGGATTCATCCGACCCGAGTTTTGCGGGCTTGATAAATCAAGCCCCTACTTTTATTTCTATACGATTGTTTTCATTATTTATTTTGTAAAGGGCGTATGCAATACGCCCCTACTTTTTCTCTTTTGTTTTCTTTGCCATATGCTATACTACATACTATATGCAATTTAGCTTCCGTCTTCTGACTGTTAGTTTTTATTCTCTTCACGCGATACGCAATACGCGATACTCGATACGAATTTATTCCCATTCTATCGTTGCTGGCGGCTTTGAACTTATATCATAGACTACCCGATTTATACCTTTGACTTCATTGATGACTCTGTTAGATATCTTCCCCAATATCCTATATGGTATTTTAGCCCAATCAGCAGTCATACCATCACTACTGTTTACAATCCTTAAAGCGAGAACAAACTCATAGGTCCGAAGATCACCCATCACCCCTACCGTCTTTATCGGTAGTA
>DPXH01000205.1 GCA_003527405.1 Candidatus Sediminicultor tertius
TCAAAAGTGGGGCGAGATTGCCAAACCGCTTTTATGGTCACATGCGATGTATTAAATATTAGATAAAGAACTTGAGGGGGCAGAGAGAATATAATCAGGATAATCTTTAATAGATAGGATATAGTTAACATTTCCAACAGGTAATATTAATTTAAAATGGAGGTGATGAAGAAAGAAGAAGTACACGATTTATGGATACTAAATTGATTCAGAAAAAATATTTTTTGAAGAAAGAAAGTAGGTGATACTACAGTAGACAGAAAACCAGTAATGATTCATTTTGAGAAGTATTTATATTCCTGAAAAAAAATATTAAAATTAAGGAGGAATTAAAATGAAAAGATTAAATGTCTTTTTAATGTTAGTGTTGTTGTTTGTAGCAATTTCATCTAATGCTCTCGCGGCAGATACAGTGATTAAGTTCTGGCATACTTATAATATACAAACCGAAGAAGGAAAAACAATGAATGAAGTTGTAATTCCTGCATTTGAAAAAGAACATCCTGGAGTAAAAGTAGAAAGTTTACAGATTCCTTATGATGAATTTCGGAAAAAGCTATTAATTTCGATTGCAGGAGGCAAAGCCCCAGATATAGTCAGAGTTGATATTATTTGGGTTCCTGAAATGGCTAAAGAGGGTCTTCTCACTAATTTAAGTCAGGAGTTTGGGGAAGAATTTGATGAATATAAATCTAAAGTATTTCCTGGACCACTTAGCACCAATTACTATAATGGTAGTTATTATGGTATTCCACTGGATACTAATACACGGGTAATGATGTGGAATAAGAAATTATTTCAAGCTGCAGGGATAAATAATCCTCCAACTACCTTTACTGAATTTAAAGAAGTTGTTAAAAAATTAACTAAAGATACTGATGGCGATGGTAAGATTGACCAATGGGGGGCAGCTATCGGAGGTCCTTGGCCTTGGCATATTTTACCATGGATCTGGAGTAATGGTGGTTCGGTCACTGATTCTAAGCTAATAAAATCAACAGGATACCTTAATAGTCCTGAGAGCGTAGCAGCCCTTCAGTTATTAGTAGATCTTTATAAAGATGGATATATGGCTGAAACTATTTTAGGTGGGGGAGAAGATACAGGAGCTGGTTATGGCAATTACCATTATGGTATGATTTTTGGAGGTCCATGGTTTTGGCCCATCATTAAAGGACAGTTCCCTGACAAAGAATTAGACTTTGCCCTTTACCCTCATGGTGAAGGTGCTCAGAGTATTTCAGTTGTAGGTGGTGAGAATATGATTATTCCTGCTACGAGTAAACATAAAGATATTGCCTGGGAGTTTGCCAAATATCTATTATCTGAAGATGTTCAGGTAAAAATGGCTAAGACAGGGCAGATACCAGTTATATCATCGGTAATAGATACTGAATATTTTAAATCTCATCCTTATTTCGGTATTTTTATGGAACAATTAAAAACTGCTAATGCCCGAACAGTTCATCCACAATGGAATCGAATAAAAGAAGAGTTGCACAAAGCTTTTGAAACTGCTATTTTAGGGGGAATGACCTCGCAAGAGGCATTAGACAAGGCAGCTAATGAAATTGATAAAATATTAAAGATGAAATAAGTATTATAACTAACGCTTCCCTGAGCGAAGACAATATTGAATGAGCTCAGGGAAGCATTTTAAAAATTTGGTTAAAGCTGAGGGAGGGAAAATAAATAAAGATAAATAAAGCCTATTTATTTTTAATACCAGGAACAATTTTATTTTTAACTTTTAGCATTTATCCTATATTTAAAGCTTTACAAATGAGTTTTTCCGAATGGAGCTTATTTGGGCAGAGTCATTTTATAGGTGGGCAAAATTATATTAGAGCATTAACTGATTCTAATTTTCTTTTTGCTATGCGGAATACTATTTATTATGGATTAGTAACCGTTCCCGGACAGATGATAATTGCTATGATAGTGGCAGTTTTACTTGATCGAGAATTAAAAGGAAGACTTATTTATCGGGCTTTATATTTTCTGCCTGTTATTACTTCCTGGGTTGTTGTTTCTTTTATCTTTAAGTATCTCTTTAACCAACAAGGACTTTTAAATTATATTCTTCATGATTTGTTACACCTTATTCCTGGAAATATATCCTGGTTAACTAACTCCGGAACAGCTTTATTTAGCATAATGGTTGTAGGTATCTGGAAAGGCATTGGTTGGACCATGGTTATCTATCTCGGGGGATTGGCCAGTATTTCTCGTGAATTATATGAAGCAGCAAAGGTTGATGGTGCTAATGGTTGGCAGCAATTTTGGCGGATAACCTTACCTCTTTTACGCCCAACGATTACCTTTGTTTTAATAATGTTAGTAATTGGTTCCTTTAATGTATTTATATCAGTATATATTATGACTGGTGGTGGGCCATTGGGTCAAACAGAAGTAGCTCTAACCTATATGTATAGGTATGCCTTTGATTATTTAGAATTAGGTTATGGAGCGGCCATTGCATATATTTTAGCTATTATTATATTTATTGTCAGTATTATTCAATATAAATTTTTACGTATCCCCACAGAATACTAAAGGAAAAGTTAATAATGAGCAATAAAAATTTTTCAAATAATAAACAGAAGATGGCAATTGAAGTTTTTGGTCAAAACAATGTAAAAAATTTTAAAAAGACGGTAATTCATATTTTATTAATTTTGGGTGCCATTGCAATGACTTTACCTTTTATATATATGACTTCAATCGCTTTTAAAAATAATGTTTTTGGCTTTGAGTATCCGCCTAAAATAATATTCAATAATCCTACTTTGCAAAATTTTGTAAAAGCCTGGACTTCTGCTAACTTTAGTACTTTTTTTAATAATAGTCTATTTGTTGCCTCAACTTCTATGTTATTAACTTTATCGGCTTCTTCGATGATGGCTTTTGCTTTTGGACGATTGAAGTTTCCTGGCAAAGAAATATATTTTATTATTTTATTGAGTACAATGATGATTCCGGGAATGCTCTTTATAATTCCTCAATTTGTTCTAATTCAGAAATTAGGTTTATATGATACTCGATTAGGCTTAATTTTAATTTATGCTGCAGGGAGCATCCCATTTAATACATTTTTACTGAGAGGTTTTTTTGAGAATATACCCCGGGAAATGGAAGATGCAGCTCGTATAGACGGAGCTAATCTATGGCAAATATTTTATCGAATTTGTTTACCGATGGTAAAGCCGGGTTTGGCTACAGTAGCTATTTTTAGTTTCTTGGGGGGATGGGATGAGTTTATTCTGGCATTAACATTTATCGATACCCCAGCCAAACGAACTTTACCTATAGCTATCCTGCTTTTTCAGGGACAGCACTCAACTGATTGGAGTTTAACCTTTGCAGCTTCCCTTTTTGCAATTGTACCGGTAATTCTTGTCTTTATGTTTTTCCAGAAATATTTTATAAAGGGCTTATCATCAGGAGCAGTTAAAGGATAAGGGCCGAGCATTAATAATAATGAAACTTAAAGAATGGAGGATTAGGGATGGAGCCGCAGTTAATACAAAAAGTTACCGTAGATAAAGCCCAATATCATCCTGGAGAATGGGTGAAGATCGAGATTTTTCTGAAAGAAGGAATTTTAAATGACATTGCCAATGATAATCTGAAAGTTGAAATCAATGATTTAGACTACAAGTTTAATAATACGGAAATTAGATTAACTGAATTAAAACAAGATTTAGCTGCTTCAATCGTTCTCTCCTGGCAAATTCCCAAAGAAATATATTTTGAAGGTTTTGGTCTTGATGTAAAATATTATAAAAATGAACAATTAGTAGATTCATACTCTACTGGTTTTGATGTAGTAGAAAAATGGTTTCAGGCCCCCCGTTACGGCTTTCTGTCAGAATTTAACCCAGATAAAAAAGAAAAAGATATTTATCAGCGACTGGAGATTATGAAAAACTTTCACCTGAATATTGTTCAATTTTATGATTGGATGTATCGTCACCATCAGTTATTACCTTTACAAGAAGAATATAAAGATATCTTTAGTCGCTCTCTAAGTTTGCGAATTATAAGAAAACAGATAGAAGAATGTAAAAAAAATGGAATGTTACCAATGGCCTATGGTGCAATGTATGGAGCGGAGAGAGAATTTGTGGTAGAGCACCCAGATTGGATTGCAGCTACTAAGGATGGTGTGACAAAGAATAGTTTATGTAATGATAACCCGGAATATATCCAGATTATGAATATTGCTGATGACTGTCCCTGGCGGGAGCATATAGTAGACCAATATCAGCAGGTGATAGAAAAGTTAGACTTTGAGGGGATTCATATGGATCAATATGGTTTTCCTAAGACATATTATTCTTTAGTAAATAATAAGCGTGAACTAAAAGATATGGCGGCGGAATTTGGCAGATTTATTGAATACACGAGAAAAGAATTAGGAGAAGAAACAGCTCTAATCTTTAATGCGGTTAATAACTGGCCAGTAGAAGTAGTTGCCTCTAAACCTCAAGATGTGGTCTATATTGAAGTATGGTCACCCAATGATACTTTCTATCACTTACGTCAATTAATTTTAGAAGCAAAGAAACTGGCAAATTATAAAAAGCAGATTATTTTAGCTGCTTATATCTCTTCTTTGAACAAAAAGAAGAAAATATCTCAGGAGTCCGGAGAAAGGGCAGCTCGTTTGACAGCTGCAACTATTTTTGCCAATGGTGGTTTTCATCTTGTCTTAGGGGAAGGAGCCAATATATTAACTGATGCTTATTATCCGGAATTTTGCCAATTAACTCCAGAATTTAGTCGAATTACCCGGAATTATTATGATTTGATAACTCGTTACAGCAAATATCTCTTCTCGCAGAATTTACGGGATAAATCAGCTTTTTTGACAGGAGGTATTAATGATGAGATTAAGGTGTCAGTTAATGGAGAAAAAATGAATTTTGGTCCCAACGGCGAAAAAGATTCTATTTGGACAATAGTTAAAGAGAATAAAAAGTTTAAGACTCTTAACTTGGTAAATTTAATGGGAATAGATACTATAAAATGGGATCAGCCTCAATATACTGATCCTACAATCCAACAGCGTATAGAGATAGAGTGGTTGATTGATGAAGACGTAAAAGGTATTTATTGGATTACAGCAGATAAAGGTGATATCAGACCGAGAAAAATAGATTTTATTCGCGATAAACATAATAGGGGAGAAATTATTGGATTCACAATTCCTGAACTTAATTACTGGGGATTGGTTATTGTGAAAGTTGATTAAGTATCTATATTTTGAGACAAGATATTAAAAAAAAGTTTAATTAATCTTGAAAAATACCAAAGTTATATTGTATACTCTTAGAAAAGGAAGTTATTCTAAAATATAAATATTTTAAGCATTTTATGAATCCTAATAGAAGGGTATTTTTTTTGCATGCCGTTATATTTATATAAGTATAACGTCTATTTTGGAGAATCTATCTTCTCTTTTTTACTTTTAGGAAGGGGGTAGGATATTTTTTTATATTATCGTTATACGGATATAAGTATAACAGTATTGAGATTAATAATATAGTTCTTTGAGGAAGAAATACTTTATAAACAATAAACAAATATCTGATATAAAAGAAGAAAGGATTGCTGTATTAATTAGGGGATTCACCTTTATCTTTGTAAAGGTATAGTTTAATAAGAATGAGAAATAAGGAAGGAAAAGTTACAATGAAACGATTTACTTTAGTGCTGGTATTAATAATAGCGTTAATGCTTGCATGGGGAATGGGTAGTTATACAGAGGAAAAGAAAGTAGAGATTTTGGCTTTTTGTGGTTCTGCTTCAAAACCGGCAATGGAAGAGTGTGCAAAGCTATTTGAAGAAAAAAGTGGAATAAGAGTAGTTCTATATTTTTCTGGTTCGGGCGAAATGTTATCACAGATGAAGATGAGCAAGAGAGGTGATATCTATATCCCTGGGTCTCCTGATTACATGGTTAAAGCAGTGAACGATGGTGTTGTAGATGTTCATCAGAATGTAGAGATAATTGCATATCTGGTTCCGGCGATACTTGTACAGAAGGGAAATCCGAAAAATATTTGGGGGCTTTGTGACCTATCGAAAGAGGGTATCCGTGTTGCCATTGGTAACCCAGAATCTGTATGTGTAGGCTTATATGCTTATGAAATTTTAGAAAAAGAAGGAATTCTTAATGATGTAAAAAGGAATATCGTTACACTCGGTGGTAGTTGTAGCAGGACTGCAGCTCTTATTCCTATGAAAGCTGTCGATGCTATCATAGGATGGAGAGTATTTGCAAAATGGAATCCCGAAACAACTGATGTGATATTTTTAAAACCTGACCAAGTGCCTCGACTGGCCTATATTCCGGCAGCAATTTCTACTTTTAGTGAACATCCTAAAGAAGCAAAACAATTTATTGAGTTTTTAAAGTGCCCCAAAGGGCAACAAATTTTTACTAAATGGGGCTATATTTCAACTGAGGAAGCGGCTCGAAAATTTGCTCCCGAGGCTTCTATTGGTGGAGAATATAAATTACCTGCTGATTATATATCTCCTGTAGGAAAATAAAAATATGCAGAGAAAGATAAATAGTAATACTTTAATTAATATGGCAATCATTTCTACTCTGGTAGTAGTTACACTATTTATAGGGCTATTGCTGTTTTCAGTTATTGATTATATCCATTGGAAGAGATTTTCTGGTGTATTTTTTTCGAATGAAGTTTTATTTTCTATGAGATTAAGTTTGATAACTGCTACAGTGGCAACAGGTATTTCGATGATGATGGCTATTCCAACGGCATTTGCTCTGTCGAGATTAAATTTTTGGGGGAAAGATATAATTGATACTCTGATTGATATACCTGTTATTCTATCACCTGTTGCCACAGGTGCAGTACTATTGATCTTTTTTAATAATACTGCATTGGGTAAATTTATTGAGGATAATATTATGCGCTTTACCTTTGAGGTGAGAGGCATTGTATTTGCCCAGGTTGCTGTGGTCCTTGCTCTTGCTGTGCGGCTTTTAAAGTCGACTTTTGATGGTATTAATATTAGATGTGAGGATGTAGCTCGTACTCTTGGCGCAACTAAGATCATCGCATTCTTTAATATTACCCTTCCGATGGCGAAGAGTGGTATCATTGCAGCATTTATTATGACTTGGGCGAGAGCAATTAGTGAGTTTGGGGCAACACTTATGTTAGCAGGTGCGAGTACAATGAAAACCGAGACTCTTCCTATCGCTATATTTTTGAGTTTTGCGAAGGCAGATGTTTATCAAGCGTTGGCTGTTATACTAATACTCTTGGGATTAGGGGTAGTTGTTCTTTTGGCTTTTCGTTGCATTGTAAGGAGAACATTGCTATGATAAAAGTAGAGAATTTATGTTTAAATTTGGGAAATTTTAGACTAAAAAATATAAACTTTAGTGTAGATGATGGTCAATATTGTATCCTCTTAGGCCCGACTGGTGCAGGCAAAACCCTTCTTATGGAATGTATAGCAGGATTGAGGAAACCAGACAGGGGGAGAATCTTTTTGAATGGACGTGAAGTTACAGATATACCACCTGAAGAAAGGAATATAGGATATTTACCGCAGGATTATGCGCTTTTTCCTTTTATGAATGTTTATCGTAACATTAGTTTTGGCCTTAGACTGAGAAAATTTACGGCTGATGAAATAAAAACAGATGTGGAGGATGTTGCAGATTCCCTTAATATAAAACACCTGTTATATCGTTTACCTTCCACCTTAAGTGGAGGTGAAAAGCAACGAGTAGCGTTAGCGAGAGCGTTTATTATTAATCCTTATTTTCTTCTTCTTGATGAACCTTATTGTTCATTGGATGCAAATTTAAAGAGGAACCTTTGGCTTCAAATGTTACGCTTTCATCGGAGGACAAATAAAACAACGGTTCATATTACGCATGACCTTGAAGAAGCATTTACGCTTGGAGAGAAGGTAATTGTATTAATTAATGGATATGTAGAACAGAGCGGTAGCCGCGAAGATGTATTTTACCATTGTAATAGTTTTGAAGTAGCCTCTTTTTTGGGTATTAGTAATATTTTATATGGTAAAGTAATTTCAGTGAATGGTGAGGATAATATTAAAATAGGGTGGAAGGATTATACTATAACTGCTTCGTTTAAGGAAGGATTTGTCGAAGGTAATAAAATAAGGTTTTGTATCCGTCCTCAGGAGGTAAAAATTATTAGAGAAGGTCGTCCAATTAAAGAAGAGCTGAGAGATAATTTATTTAGAGGTCGGATTGTTGATTCGATTTCTCATGGTGCGACATACACTTTATATTTTAGGATATTTAATTCATTACCCACTTATGGCAGTGAACACGATTTTGAAATAATAGTGCCTGCATATACATATCTAAAATTGAATTTGCAGAGGGGCAAAGAAATTCTGGTAGGGTTAAGAAAGAAAGTAATCCAAGTTTTTAAGGAGATTTAAAGGATATTTTCTTACTTTTGGAAGAGTCAAATTTTTTATTAGAGGGGAGAGAGGCGAGATGACCGAAATTTTAAAAGAAGCTTTAAGAAGAGTTGATAAAGGTGAAGTGATTGCTTTGGTTACTGTGGTAGAGACCAAAGGTTCCACACCGAGGGAAGCAGGTGCAAAAATGTTGGTGAATAAAGATGGTTTGATAGCTGGTACCATAGGAGGCGGGATAACAGAAGCCAAAGTAATTGAGGAGGCAAAAGAGGCTCTAAAAGAGCGTAAAGGAAAACTTCTGGCTTATCATTTAACTAAAGAAGAAGCAGCACGAGATGAAGGTGCAATCTGTGGTGGTGATATGAGATTATTTATAGATGTTCTGCAGCCCAAAGAAGAAATATTAATTTTCGGGGCAGGTCATATTGCAGTTTACGTCTCTAAATTGGCAAAAATGATTGGGTTTAAAGTAACTATTATCGATGATCGGCAAGAATTTGCTAATCAAGAAAGATTTCCAGAAGCAGATGAAATAATAGTAGAAACAATAGGTAAGGCTTTAAATAATATTAAGATAACCCCTGCCACCTATATTGTCATAGTGACCAGAGGGCATTTAAAGGATGAAGAGGCATTGAAGTCGGTTATCAGATCGAGTGCTGCCTATATAGGGATGATTGG
>DPXH01000017.1:0-1959 GCA_003527405.1 Candidatus Sediminicultor tertius
ACAGTAGCTGCTTCTAAACCCAGATTATGATGGAAGATAAAGACTGATATGGTCAATAAAAAGACCATTAAAGATTTTTTTAATAATACGGGGTCTTCAATCGCTTTCTTTTCATCGAATTTTTCCACTCTCTCCCAGGCTTCCTTTACATTTTGGGTCATTTCCTTTTTATAAAATAGACCGATAAACAACGGCAAAAGAATTAATAGAATCAGGGCGAAGGGTGCGAGATTTATAATAAAATCCATAAAAGACAGATGGGCTGCACTCCCGATTATTATATTAGGAGGGTCACCGATTAAGGTTGCTGTCCCGCCTATGTTGGAAGCAAATATTTCTGATAATACCAGAGGGACAGGGGATATTTCTAAATTTTCACAGATAGCTAAAGTTATGGGGACAATTAATATTATGGTGGTAACATTATCTAGGATGGAGGATAGGATACCGGTAATAATACTAAGAAGAAATAAAAGATAAAATATATTTCCATGAGCAAGTTTAGATATTTTAATCGCCAGATATTGGAATAGCCCGGTTCTTTTGATTATAGAGACCATAACCATCATTCCGGTCAGTAAGCCGATAGTATTAAAGTCTACGGCTAAAAAAGCTTCGTGTTGATTCAGTATTTTTAATAATATAAAAAGAAGGCCTCCACATAAAGCAATCACCGTGCGGTTAATTTTTTCCAGGCTAACAAATACAAGAGTAGTTATAAATATTATTAGGGTTATAAATGTTTGATTCATTAATTAATTATATTCCTTTCTTAATCTAATCTTCTTCCATAGCATATTTACACAAACAAGAAGGGGTCAATATTCCCACTAATTTTCCCTCTCTTACTACCGGGACTATTCTCAGGTGCTTTCTAAATAATAAATTTGCTGCCTGGGTCCTACTGGTATCCTCTTCTACTGAATAGACCGTGGTGGTCATAAAATCTTTTACCGGTAGATGGGCAATCTTTTTAGCTTGTTGGGAAAACTGGTCGAAATCAGGGATAAAAGATGGATTTTGTAATTCTTTATAATAACCCGGCAAGCTGGCTTTAGTAATATCACTTTCCGTGATTATTCCAATGACATTCTGCTCATTGTCTACTACCGGTAATCCCACCATACGTTGTTGGCTCATAATCTTAACCACCTCTTTTATCGGAGTATCGGCAGACACGGAAGTTAGGTCTGGTATCATAACTTCTTTTATCTTCAAGGTTATCCTCTCCTCTTAATTGGCAATTTTACTTAATTATATTCTTTTTTGTATTTTTAGCAAGTCAAATTAGTCGTTAGTCGTTGGTCGTTAGTATTTAGTGAATAAAATAGAGAGAATAAATTCAAAATACAAAATGAGATAGCTTTGGGAATCCATCTTAGACAGGCGAGAAGCCTATCCTAGGGATTGAGGAATAAGAGAATCAGCAGATTGCTCAATTAACTCGTATTTTGCATCTTGTATTTAATATTAACGATTAATAATAAAGTGTTTTGATAAAAAATAAAAATTTTTATCTAATTTTAATAAAAAAAGAGGATTTTTAAAAAATTTGTAGAATTAATTATATATAAAGGTAATATACATCTAAATTCAAACTCGAAGAAAGAAAGGAGGGGCAAAAAAGTGAAAGCGTTGTTGTTTGGCGAAATTCTCTGGGATATTATAGATGGTAAATCTTATATTGGCGGCGCCCCCTTTAACCTTGCTGCCCATCTGACTAAAATGGGACTTAAATCAACACTTATTTCTTCTGTGGGCAAAGATGCTCTGGGCAGAAAAGCTCTAAAAGAAGTAGAAAAAAGGAGTATTGATTCTACTTATATCCGGATCCATCCCCATTTGCCTACCGGGATTGTGGAAGTAAGTCTGGATGAAAGAGGTCACCCTACCTATCTAATAAAAGAAAATGTTGCCTGGGATAATATTGCTTTAGATCAAGATTTAGCCGATAGTTCA
>DPXH01000017.1:2369-3836 GCA_003527405.1 Candidatus Sediminicultor tertius
CCAGGTATTTTACGATGTAAATTTGAGACAAAATTATTATGAAAAGGAATGGATTGAAAAATCCTTATGTCAGTGTTCAATAGTAAAACTGAACGATAGAGAGGCTCTTGTTATTTCTGAACTTCTCTTCGGGCAAATATTAAAACAAGAAAAACTTGCAGAGCTTATTTGCCGGGAATATGACCTTTCTATTGTCTGTATTACCCATGGAAAGAATGGCTCATCTGTTTATCGTAATGGCAAGTTGGAAAAAGTACCGGGGATAAATGGGCCGGTAGCCGATACCGTAGGAGGAGGGGATAGTTATAGTGCGGGTTTTCTGTTTTCTTATTTATGCGGGACCAGCATGTATGAGGCAGCAGAGTTTGCGGAAATAGTAGGTAATTTTGTAGTGTCCCAATCCGGCGCAGTGCCTAAATATCCCAAATGGCTGGAAAAAGAGATAGAAAATTTAAAATATAAAATAAAAAAATGACAGGGCGAAAAAATGACAGAGAACCTTCCCCTGTCATGAAAAAAAGGAGGAAAAATTATGAAATTAGAAAGCCTTGAATTTGAAAACAATGGATTTATTCCGGAAAAATTCACCTGTGATGGTGAAGACATCAACCCTGGCTTGATTATTGAGGACATACCGGAAGGGACTAAGAGGTTAGCCCTTATTATGGAGGACCCCGATGCCCCGATGGGGACCTGGGTGCACTGGGTAGTATTTAATATCCACGTTACCGATGTTATAGAGGAAAATACCGTTCCGGGTACTCAAGGAATTAATGATTTCCGGAAATTAGAGTATGGAGGCCCTTGCCCGCCCTCGGGGACTCACCGTTATTTCTTTAAATTGTACGCTCTCGATGAAAAACTCCATAATATAGAAGAGGGTTGCAAAAAGAAGGAATTGGAAGAAGCCATGGAAGGACATATTTTAGCTACAGCGGAACTGGTTGGCCTATACGAGAGAGCGAAAAATAAAGAATAAGGGGAGGTGGAGATGAATAAAATAGTAAAAATTGTAATATTTTGGGGATTGATTTTGTTTATTGGTATTAATGTTTATGCAGCTGAAATTGAAGTGAAGTCAGAGATTAGTGAGATTTGCGTCTATACCGATTCCGCTTTGATAAATAGGGTTACCCATCTTGAACTTGATAAAGGAACTTATACGGCAATTTTCTCTGATATCATTCCCGAGGTTGACGAGAATTCTTTAAGGGTTTCTACAGAAGGAACGGCGGTAATCAGGCTTTTTGAAGCACAGGTTAAAAGAGAGTATTTAGAAGAAGTACCTTCCGAAAGAATTAAGCAATTAAAAGAGGAAATTCAGAAATTAGAAGATGAGATGACCGGAATACAAAATCTGAAAACCATACTTACGGAGAAGAAGAAATTTCTAAACTCAATTACTCTATTTTCCAATACACAAATTCCTAAAGATTTGATCACCAGTATGCCGCAAATAAGTGATTT
>DPXH01000017.1:4246-4610 GCA_003527405.1 Candidatus Sediminicultor tertius
AATAAAGTAGAAACTTTAAAGAAAGAATTGTCCCAGATATCCGGAGTGCAGAGGAAGCTAAAAAGGTCAATTATAGTAGAGCTGGAAGTTTTAAAAGAGGGGACCACGGATTTGAAGGTTTCTTATCTGGTAAGAGGAGCTTCCTGGAACCCGATATATGATGCCCGGGCAAATTTTGAAAAATCCGAGGTTGAATTAGTTTCTTACGGAGTAATTAAACAGGTTACCGGTGAGGACTGGTTAGAGGTAGATTGCTCTTTATCAACAGCTAAGCCAAGAATCGGAGGAAGTATGCCTTATGTAGCTTCCTGGTTTTTAAGACCGTACCAGCGCGAAGTTTTGTCGGATAAAGTATCAGCACCAT
>DPXH01000211.1:0-3065 GCA_003527405.1 Candidatus Sediminicultor tertius
CCCTTAATAGATATTCCCCGTATGGCTGAGATTGCTCAAAATATGTTGAAAGATGGCTTAAATGCTTATTTCAGCGGGGATGTAGAGTTAGCTAGGGAAGTATGGGCAAGAGATAAGACGGTTGATGATCTGGATAATCAGATATTTCGTGAACTCTTAACTTTTATGATGGAAGATCCTCGTACTATCAGCAGGGCGATACATTTGATCTTTGTTTCTAATAATATTGAGCGGATTGCCGACCATGCTACAAATTTAGCAGAGAGGGTGGTATACATCGTTAACGGAAAAAGAATAAAAGATTATTCTGAAAAAGATGAAGAAATCCGATCAGAAAGCAAAAAATAGCTCAGAAAAGGTTATTAATTATGGAAACAATCAAAAATAATTTAGAAAAAATAAATGAAAAAATAAAAAAAGCAGCCTTAAAGGTGAATAGAAACCCTGAAGATATAAAATTGGTGGCAGTAACTAAAACTGCTACCATAGAGCAAATAAAAGAAGCTATAAGTGCCGGCGTAAAAATAATTGGCGAAAACAAAGTTCAAGAAGCCAAAGAAAAATATCAAGTTTTGAGTGCCGATATTGCCGATATAGGGTGGCATTTGGTTGGACACCTGCAGACCAATAAGGTAAAATACGCTATAGAAATATTTGATCTCATTCATTCGGTAGACAGTATAAAATTAGCCGAAGAGATAGATAAACGCTCCTTGCAGTTCGGGATGGTAACCAATATTTTGGTTGAGGTGAATGTTTCCGGGGAAGAAACCAAATATGGAATTAAACCTGAAGAGGTAGAACCTTTTCTAAAAGAAATATCTGAATTTTCCAGAATAAAGGTTAGAGGTTTAATGACTATTGCTCCAATAGCAGAAGACAAAGAAGAAGTTCGTCCGTATTTTAGGAAGCTCAGGGAATTATCCGAAAAAATAGAGAATAAAAATATAAAAAATGTTAAAATGGACTATCTTTCTATGGGGATGACTGAAGATTTTGAGGTAGCTGTTGAAGAAGGCGCGAATATGGTTAGAATCGGCAGGGGAATATTCGGATTTCACTAACGACTGTTTATTAACAACTAATTTAAATTACCTGAATAGATTGATAAAAAAGAAAGGAAAATAGCATCTATGCTTTTACTGATTCAAATAATTAACACAGTTTTCAGGCTTTACAGTTATCTAATTTTAGCGAGGATATTTTTAACCTGGATACCCGTAGATCGCTACAACCCGGTGGTGCAGTTTATCTATAGAGTTACCGAACCGGTTTTAGCACCTTTCAGGATTATATTGCCTTTAGGGGGTATGGGGTTAGATCTTTCACCGATAATTGTCTTTTTTTTACTGAACTTACTCCAAAGAGCACTAATTAATATACTTATTAGTATAGCTCTTTAAAGTATATAAAAAAATTTAGTTGATGAAATATCAAACGAAGGGGGATAATTGAATGAGAATTACACCAATGGATATCGAACAGCAAGAATTTTCCAGATCATTCAGAGGTTATAACGAAGAAGAAGTAGATGATTTCTTAGATAAGATAGTAAAAGACTACGAAGAATTAATCAATGAAAATGTAAGACTTAATGAAGAAATAGAAAAAATGCAGGAAAAATTAAAAGAATTTGGCGAGATTGAAGAAAGTTTGAGAAGTGCTCTGCTGAATGCCCAAAAATCTGCCGAAGAGATGAAGGGGAGAGTAGAAAGCGAAGCAAAGGTAATTATAGAAAAAGCAGAGATGGAAGCTAAGGCGCTAAAACAACAGATCTTTCAAAAAGAAGACCTGTTAAAGAATGAAATTGATAACTTGCGAAGATATAAATTTATATTTAAAGAAAAATTTAAATCAATGTTGAATTTATACTTAAAAATGTTAGAAAACGAGGAATTTGAGGAAGAGGGAAATTACGAGATTAAAGAGGATAAAATTTCTGAAGAAAAGATAGAGAATAAAATTTATAAAAAGAAAACAGAGGAAATTTTTTCTAAAGAGAAAACGGGTAAATCGGAAGGATTTGCCGCAGAAGAAGATTCTAAAACTGAAGAAACAGAAGATGAAAAGCGGTATCAATGATTGTTTTAAAATTACGGGTGATGATATTGTAGTCAAAGTGAAAATTGTTCCCGGTTCATCCAAGAATAGGATTGTCGGAGTATATGATGATGCCTTAAAGATTACCATTACTGCCCCGCCGGTAGAAGGCAAAGCCAATAAAAAATGCATTTCCTATTTAGCTAAATGTTTCGATGTGGCGAAATCAAAAATCGAAATAATTTCCGGGCAAACCAGCAAAAATAAACTTATCAAGATTTACGGTATCAGCCAAAAAGAATTTTTAGAAAAAATAGAAAAAAATAGTTGAGAATTTAGAATTCAGTAGCCAGGAGTCAGAAGCCAGAATTTATCAGAGAATAACGGTCCTTTGACAAGTTTTTTATTTCCTGTAGGGGGCGGATTCATCCGCCCCCTATTTTTGAGTTAATTTCATTTAGCGGGTTCGATAAATCGAACCCCCACTGCACAAACCTCTATACGCTAAACGCTACACGCTCTACGCTAATTTTTTCAACTAGCCAACCAAGTAACTAATTAATTAACTAACTAATCCTTAACGATATACGATATACGACATACGAAAGATTGACACAAACCGATTTAATATGCTATTATTACGTAAATTAAAAATAGAATAGTTATTTATCTGATTTGAGGAAGAGTAGGTAGATATGATTTACCAGCGAGCAGGGGTAGTGGAAGCCTGTAAATTATTTCTATCCAAAATCGTCTCAATATCTCTAATCGAAATTGGTTCAAAAGTAGATTAGGGCGGTGAACATCGTTAAAAACCGAGTAAATTGATTTATTCATTTAAATATATTTACTCCTCAAGTTCATTATCGTGAGGTAATGATAAAAATAAGGTGGTACCACGAGAACTTTAAACCTCTTGTCCTTTTATGAGGCAAGGGGTTTTTGTTATATTATGGTTATACCAAAAAGTAAATAAATTGGTTGCTCTGGATTCCCGCTTCCGCGGGAATGACAGAGGAAGAAAC
>DPXH01000211.1:3416-3604 GCA_003527405.1 Candidatus Sediminicultor tertius
AGAGGAAGAAACGGGAATGACAAAATGGCAATGTAGGGGCAGACCTTGTGTCTGCCCTCCGTAGGACAGGCGTTCCCCGTTTTCACGAGGACAGGCCCGCCTGTCTATGTAGGGGCACGATGTATCGTGCCCACAAGAGTTTTTTGGTTTGCGATTATATTATTATATAAATTATAAAGTACGAGGAG
>DPXH01000153.1:0-1106 GCA_003527405.1 Candidatus Sediminicultor tertius
GGAATGGAGATAATAAATTTAACCGAAGTATTTCAAAAAAGTTCTTTCAAGGTATTTGGAGAAGTGATTCAAAATAAAGGGGAAATATGTGCTATTAAAGTTGAAAGTGATGAGGAGTTTTCCCGAAAGAAACTTGATGACTTACAATTATTTATTAGCTCATTTGGGGCAAAAGGGTTAGCCTATATAAAAATTAAAGAAGGAAAAGATTTTCAATCTTCCATAGCCAAGTTTCTTTCTCCCGAAGAGGTAGAAAAAGTTAAACTTAAAACTAATGCGAATCCGGGAGACATTATCTTAATTGTTGCTGACCAAAAGGGAGTAGTTTATGAGGCGTTAGGAAATTTAAGATTAAAATTAGCCAACGATTTAAACCTTATCAATAAAGATAAAAAGGAATTTAAATTTCTCTGGGTTACAAATTTCCCATTATTAGAATATAATTCGGATGAAAAAAGATATGAAGCGGTTCATCATCCTTTTACCGCTCCTCTGGACGAAGATATTAAATTATTAGATTCTGATCCTTTGAAGGTACGTTCAAAAGCGTACGATTTAGTGCTTAACGGAAACGAAATCGGAGGAGGAAGTATTAGAATACATAATACAAACCTTCAAAAAGTAATTTTTAGATTATTAGGAATAGATGATAAAAAAGCTGAACAAAAATTTGGATTTTTATTGCAAGCCCTAAAATATGGAGCACCGCCCCATGGAGGAATTGCCTTCGGTTTAGATAGGATGGTTATGCTTTTAGCCGGAACTTCCTCAATCAGAGAGGTAATTGCCTTTCCCAAGACCCAAAGAGCAACCTGTCTGTTAACCGATGCTCCATCTGAAGTAGATCAAAAGCAATTGAAGGAACTTTATATAAAATTAGATTTACCACAGTGATAGCGTATAGAATACAGTAACCAGTGATGAATAATGAGTAACCTGTTGGAGCACAATTCATTGTGCCTCTACAAATTGGGGAAGATAGATTCCCGCTTCCGAGGGAATGACAGAGGGGTGGGTAACTATCCACTTTGTTATTTACATTTTTGGATATATTTACATACATTAGCAATTTCTTAATTTTAAGTTTATTTGCTATTTTACTAATG
>DPXH01000153.1:1505-3195 GCA_003527405.1 Candidatus Sediminicultor tertius
TTCACGAGATACGAGATACGAACTTGATATTGAAAGATATTATAAATTATGATATTATAAGACCGAAAAGAAATAAACAATTACCCTGCTGTGTTCGTGCGACTGATTAAGTTTTGAGCCAACACATATAAAGAGGGATCGAGCTCTAAATGTAGAATGTAGGCCTGAGGTAAGTCTCCCTCCATCGGAGGGAAGGCAAATACCTAACGTTAACTATTTGGTTGACGCGGAAACATAAAACATTTAGGTAGATGCCCACCTGTTTGAGGACAGGTATCAAAACCTAACGCACACGACATAGCGGGGTTTTATAATTTATTTACATTAGCATAAATTTTAGTGAAGTAGCTAAATAAAGAAAAGAATAGTTATTGTTTTTGTTTTTCCTATCTTATTTTTTTCTAAGTACTTTTCTTTTTCTTCACGCAATACTCGATACGCGATAGGCAGTACGAATTATATTTTGACAAAAATAATAAATAAATATATTATATAATCATTAAATTTTATATGATATTTTAATATTTATGTAACATCGTACTTTTTAATAATAATCAGGGGTTTCAGGGGAATAGTCCCCCTGACTATTCTGTTATGAACAAAGAAGAAATTCGGAGAAAAATACTAAAAAAAAGGCTTTCCCTGTCTTCTGAAGACATAAGAGATAAAAGTCGACAAGTATTTTTAAGCCTGACCAAGACCATAGAGTATATAAATTCCCAAAATATTATGTCTTATGTTGCTACCAGAAGTGAAGTACAGACCGAAGAATTGATTAAAATATCTATTAAAATGGGTAAAAATATTTTTGTTCCCATTATCTTACCAGAATGTCTTAACTTAGCTCCTTCGAAGATATTTGATTTTGATAATGAATTAGAAAAAGGCAAAAAGGGGATTTTGGAGCCAAAAAGAGAATATTATAGATTATTCCCTCCGGAGGATATAGATTTAATTATAATACCCGGAGTTGCTTTTGATCTGAACGGGAATAGAATTGGCAGAGGTTTCGGGTATTACGATAATTTTTTAAGAAAAGTTCGCCCTTCTGCCAAAATTATTGCTTTAGCTTTTGAAATGCAGATAGTAAAAAAAATACCCAATGATAAAAATGATATCCCGGTAGATAAGATAATAACTGAGAGCAGAATAATAACTAGCGTATAGCGTACAGCGTAGAGCGTGTAGCATCACGGCGTTGCCGTGATGAGAAAAGAAGAAGATGAAATACAAAAGCCAATTTTTCTCTGTCATTCCCACGAAAGTGGGAATCCATGAGTGAAAGGTAAGAAAAAAATAGATTCCCGTTTTCACGGGAATGACATAAATAAAAGGGTAATAAGAGATATTGAAAACAAAAAGCTTTAAAGATCTCATAGTTTGACAGAAAGCATATAAATTAGTTTTAGAAATATATAAGATTACCAAAGTTTTTTCTAAATCAGAAACTTATGGATTAATTCAACAAATGAGAAGAGCAGCAATTTCTTTACCTTCGAATATAGCTGAAGGATATGGAAGGAAACATAAAGCAGAGTATTAACAATTTTTATCTATAGCCTATGCTTCATTGTCGGAATTAGAAACTCAATATTTGTTATCTCTTGATTTAGATTATATAAATAAAAATGAAATTATTGAAAATTTTATAAAAGAAGTTGGCAGTATGCTGTACAGAATGATTTATCCT
>DPXH01000153.1:3518-9365 GCA_003527405.1 Candidatus Sediminicultor tertius
TACGCTAAACGCTGTACGCTCTACGCTATACTTTATGCGATAAAAGGAAGGATGTAAAGACTATGGAAGTAAACAAAAAAAATGAAGTAGAAAAAACAGAGAACCATTCTAAAGAAGAAATGAATGAAATGATTAACCAATCTTTAGAAAAATTTAAAAAAATAAAAAGAGGAGATATAATTAAAGGCCAGATAATGAAAGTCGATGAAGATGGATATCTGGTTGACATACAATATAAAATGGAAGGCCATCTTCCTAAAACCGAAAAATCACTCTTTTCTGAAGAAGAAGAAACCATAAACCACACTTTAGAGATTGGTGATGAAGTTTATCTATATGTTGTTAATGTCGATGAAAAAAACGGAAATGTTACTTTATCAAGAGAGATGGCGAAATATTTTCAACTATGGGAAAAACTTAATGAATTATACAGAAAGAAAAAAAAGATTAATGCAGAAGTAATCGAAAAAAATTCAAATGGTTTGATTGTTAATGTAGGGTTAAAAGGATTTGTTCCTAAATCTCAGATCGAAACCAAATTTATAAAAGATGAAGATTTAGACAAATATATAGGGAAAAAATTAGATTTTGTTATAATCAAACTGGAAAAAAGGGAGAATAAAGTTATTCTTTCTCATCGTTTAATTGTGGAGAAAGAACGTAAAGTAATGCATAAAAAGACTTTAGCTGATTTAACTATTGGACAAGAGAAAGAAGGGATTGTAACCAATATTACTAAATTCGGAGCATTTGTGGATATAGGCGGAGTCGAAGGATTACTTCATATTTCAGAAATTACCTGGCGTGACATGGAGGATGCCACTAAATTGCTAAAAGTTGGGGATAAAATAAAGGTAAAAATTATTGAATACAATAAAGAAAATAAAAGAATATCCCTGAGCATAAAGCAATTCTCCCCGGATCCCTGGGAAAATATTAAAGAGAAGTACTCTATTGGTGACGAAGTAGAAGGAAAAGTAATAAAAATAAAAGATTTTGGTGCATTTATTGAAATAGAAGAAGGCCTTAATGGCCTGTTGCATATTTCAGAAATGGCCTGGGCTTATGTAAAGAACCCTTCAGAATTAATTTCCGAAGGAGAGGTTTTAAAATTAAGAATTTTAGAGATGGAGCCTGAGAAAAAGAAAATATCTTTAGGGTTAAAGCAATTATTACCTAACCCCTGGGAGGATGTTAAGAAAAAATATCCTGTTGGTTCAATTGTGGAAGGGAAAATCACTCAAGTGACTTCTTATGGAGCCAATGTAGAGTTGGAGGCAGGCGTATCCGGCGTAATTCATTTATCTGAGATTGATTGGGAATATGTAGAAAGACCTTCTGCAATATTAAAAAAATATATGGTACTCCCATTGAAAGTAATAAAAATAGACGAGGATGCCCACTTAATATTTTTAAGTAGAAAACAAACTTTGCCCAACCCCTGGGAGGATATAGATAAATATTGTAAGATAGATTCTATTGTAAAGGGCAAGGTAATAAGAGTAAGAGACTTCGGAGCATTTGTTAAATTAACCCAAGGGATAGAAGGATTTGTACCTGTATCAGAAATTGATTGGGAGAGAATTAAACATCCGAGCGAGAAGTTGAAGAAAGATAAAGAATATGAATTTAAGGTAATAAAGATAGATAAAGAAAAATATCAGCTGACTTTAAGTATGAAAAGATTATTGCCAGACCCCTGGGTAGAGACTAAAAAGAAATATGCAGTTGGAACCTTGGTGGATGGTAAGGTAGTAAATCTTACTGATTTTGGGGCCTTTGTAAACTTAGAAGAAAATATTGATGGTTTGGTACCCTTATCGGAAATATCTCATAAAAAAATAGATAATCCGGAGAGCGTTCTTTCGGTGGGAGAAGAAGTGACAGCTTTAGTGATAAAATTAGATAGTCGAAGGAAAAAGATAAGTTTAAGTATTAGAAGAGCTGAAAAAGAAGAACAAAAAAGATTTATGAAAGAGTATAACAAAAAACAGAATGTAGATAAAATATTGTTTAAGGATTTATTCGGAGACTTGTTTACCAAGAAATAAACTAGTCGCTAGCGTACTAGTCGTTAGTGAATAGTCGTTAGTTTTAAATACAAGATGCAAGTTTTCAGTTTACGGTTCTTAGTTTTTAGTGTAGGATAAAGTTAAAAAGTTAAAGCGAAAAGCGCAAAATCATAATTTAAAATTCAAAACTTCTTTCTCGTATTGCGTATTGGAAATTTGTTTTTTGTCATTGCGTGGGGTAAAACGACGAAGCAATCTCAATGAGATTGCCACACTCCCTGTGGTTGCTCGCAATGACATTGAAGTTTTTCTATTCTGACTCCTATTCTCTTAACGAGATACGATTCACGAGATACGAGATACGAATTAGTGAATATGGGGTGAGTTGTATAAATGGAAATGCCCAAAAAAACATATACCAATAAAAAAATCGGAGAAATTTTAATTGAACAGGGATTAATCACTCCCCAACAATTAAAAGAAGCCCTTGAAGCACAAAAAAACGGTAACAATAAACGATTAGGTGAAATATTCGTTGAAGCAGGGATAATAACCAAGGAAGAACTATATGAAGTTTTACAATATGTTTACGAAACGGAATATGTAGACCTATCAAATTATGTAATTGACCCGGAAGTAATATCTCTTATACCCGAGAAGATTGCCTTACAGTTTAAATTAATCCCCATAAGTAAAAGTGATTATGAATTAATTATTGCTATGGCAAATCCATTAGATGTATATGCTATAGATTTTGTAAGAAGCCATACCAAGATTAAAAAGATAAAATCATTACTCGCTCCCGAAGAAGATATTTTAAATACTATTAATAGTTATTATGAATTGGGCGAATATGACGATATAATTGAAAAATTAGGGACAGAAATAGTTTTTAAGGAAGAGGAAGAAGAGGAAGATTCTAAAAAATTAGAAGCAATAAGTAGGGAAGCCCCTATTATACAGCTGGTAAATATGTTAATTGTGCAAGGCGTTAAGGACAGAGCAAGTGATATTCATATTGAACCTAATGAAAAAGGGCTTTTGATTCGTTTTCGCATTGATGGAATGCTTCATGATATTAGAACTTTACCCAATACAATAAAATCTGCGGTTGTATCCCGAATAAAAATATTAGCCAAGATGGACATTGCTGAAAGACGCCTTCCCCAGGATGGTCGTTTCCAGGTAAAATTCGGAACAAGGGAAGTTGACTTAAGAGTTTCAACTATCCCTACGGTATTGGGGGAGAAAGTTGTTTTAAGATTATTGGATAAAAGTAAAGGACTGATAAAATTAGAACAACTTGGGTTCGCCCCGGGGCAATTAAGGGAATTTAAATCGATAATTTATAAATCTTATGGAATAATTTTAATTACCGGACCTACGGGCAGTGGGAAAACTACTACTTTATATGCCGCTTTAAACCAGGTAAATTCTAAAGATAAGAATATTATAACAGTAGAAGACCCGGTAGAATATAAATTAAGCAGAATAAACCAGATTCAAATATTGCCAAAAATAAACTTAACTTTTGCCAACGCGCTACGCTCAATATTAAGACAGGATCCGGATGTTATAATGGTCGGGGAAATAAGAGATGCTGAAACTGCTCAAATTGCAGTGCAAGCTGCTTTAACCGGGCATTTGGTCTTCAGCACTCTTCATACCAATGATGCTACCAGCGCCTTAACCAGATTGATTGATATGGATGTTGAAACTTTTTTAATTTCATCTTCGGTAATAGGAGTAATAGCTCAAAGGTTAGTTAGAGTTATATGTGAAAAATGTAAAGAAGAATACATACCGGGAAAAGATGTTTTAAAAGGACTTGATATAAAAGCCAACTCAAATGGCGATGGTGATGAAGATGGTGAAGTTAAACTGTATAGGGGAAAAGGCTGTTCTTTTTGTAAAAATACAGGGTATTTTGGAAGAACTTCTATATATGAACTTATTGTCTTGGATGAGGAGATTAGAGAATTAATAATCTCAAAAGCCTCAAGTAATATCATTAAGGATGCTGCTATTAAAAAAGGGATGAAAACGCTAAAGGATAGCGGGCTGGAAAAAGCATTGCAGGGAATTACTACCATTGAAGAAGTGCTAAGAGTGGCAGGATAAATGTAAGACCGTATCTCGTATCTCGTGAATCGTATCTCGTAAAGGAAACAAATGAACAAGAAAATTAAAAAATTTTAGAGATTTAGATATATGGAAGAAAGGTATAGAAATAGTTAAAGATATATATAAAATAGTAAGGAAATTCCCTAAATTAGAACTTTACAGTTTAACCAATCAAATGCAAAGAGCAAGTTTATCTATTCCCATGAACGTAGCTGAGGGTTTTAATAGATTTCACAATAAAGAGTATAAACAATTTTTGTACATTGCTTTAGGTTCTGTGCTGAATTAGAAACTCAAGTGGAAATAGCTACAGAGTTGAATTATATAAACGAAGAGAATAAAAAAATTATAATAGAAAAAATTAATCACGAATCCCGTATGATTACAAATTTAATTAAAAACTTAATTGATATATCTTGTATTTCTGGCGAGATACGAGATACGAGATACAGAAAATATAAAGTCGATAAGTACTTTATATAAAGAATTATAATAATTCCATTTATCCGAGGAGTATGTCTTTAATGAACTATATGTCTAGCGATGAAATCAGAGAAAGATTTTTAAAATTCTTCGAAAGTAAAGGGCATAAAATAACCCCGAGCGCTTCCCTCGTACCTTCAGACCCTAGCATTTTACTCACCATTGCTGGAATGGTCCCCTTTAAGCCCATATTTTTAGGTCAGGTTAAATCATCATTAAAAAGAGCTGTCACCAGCCAGAAATGCATTCGGACAAATGATATAGAAAATGTTGGAAAGACCGCCCGACACCATACTTTTTTCGAAATGTTGGGGAACTTTTCTTTTGGCGATTATTTCAAAAAAGATGCAATCAAATGGGCCTGGGAATTTTTTACCGAGGTTATAGGATTTTCGGAAGAAAAATTATGGGTCTCCGTATATAAAGATGATGACGAATCCTATGATATCTGGCACAATCTTATAGGTCTTCCCGAAAAAAGAATTGTAAGATTGGGGGAAAAAGATAATTTTTGGAAAGTGGGTCCGACCGGACCTTGCGGACCCTGCTCCGAGATATATATAGATTTGGGCGAGGAGAAGGCAACAAAAGGCGGTGGCGGAGTAGGCGTAGATGACAGATATCTGGAATTATGGAACCTGGTATTTATGCAGTACAATCGCGAGGAAGACGGTTCGTTGACTCCTTTGCCCAAACAAAATATCGATACCGGTTTAGGATTAGAGAGAATCGCCTCTGTTTTACAAAGGGCTGATACAGACTTTGAAACAGATTTGTTCTTACCCATTATAGAATTTGTTGCTCAAAATGCAGGTATAAAATATAAAGAAGACCAGAAAAAAGACTTAGCTCTAAAGGTAATTGCTGACCATATAAGGGCTTTGGTCTTTATGATTTCTGATGGGATAGTTCCTTCCAATGAAGGCAGGGGTTATGTCCTTCGAATGCTCTTAAGAAGAGCTTTTCGTTATGGGAAGGTTATTAACTATAACCAGCCATTTTTATACGAAGTTGCACCGGTGGTAATTAATTTAATGAAAGAAGTCTATCCGGAAATCCATAAAGAAGAAAATCGTATCTGTCAGATAATACTGGCCGAAGAAAAAAGATTTCAGGAAACCTTAAATATTGGAATACAAATATTAGATAATATGAAAGAAGAATTAAAGCAAAATAATAAAGATAAGCTTAGCGGAAGAGATGCATTTAAACTTTATGATACTTATGG
>DPXH01000051.1:0-853 GCA_003527405.1 Candidatus Sediminicultor tertius
AGAGCCGCTGCTTCCTGTAAAGCCTCGGTTATATCTTCTATGGCTTTCTTTTCATTCCCCTCGGGGGTGAATCCCAGTCGATTGGCTACTAAGTTATATTTATAAGTACCTGGTTGACCCGGGGTAGCCATGGTAAACATAGGACCACCGGCACCACCTAAAATCTCGTCAACGAGATATTTCCGGTCAATGAGGTAATTCATAGCAAATCTTACTTCCCTGATAGCGAAGGGATTGAAAAATTCCTTATCTTCTACTTTAACGATGTAAGGAGCTGCATTGGGTACGGGGTTAAAGTTAAGTGACCAGGAACCCGAAGGTACTGCATATATGTCCAGCTTATCTCTGGTGGCCTGATCTAGACCCATAATTGTCGGACCGCTAACTCCCCAGAAGAAGATATCAGTTAGGCCTTCTGCTGTATCCTTTAAACCAATTTCTTCTTTCATTCTGACATTGAAGTAAACCTTATCTACAATAGGACCCTTTACCTCTGCTAATACTGAAGTGGTCAGACTGACTAAAATTATTAAACTCAACAAACATAAAATAACTGTCTTTCTTGACATTTTAAATATTTTCCCTCCTTTATTTTAGGTAATTAAAAACAAACATAAAATCTCTTCTCCTATCCTACCACCTCCTTAATACCCATAAGATTGTTACTCTGGTATGTTATTCTGCTCTTTGATTCGAAATTTCCTCAGCAAGAATATATAAAATTATTTAAATTAAATTTTACTGTTTATTATATATACGACAAATATCTTAAAAATCCTTCTTTTTTATAAATATTTTTTAGAAAATGACAGGGGACGGAAATGCACCAGAGGACGGTTCTCTGTCATTTTTC
>DPXH01000051.1:1171-1804 GCA_003527405.1 Candidatus Sediminicultor tertius
TCCCCCAGGACTGCGATAGCCGCACCTCCAATACCAATATGTACGCTTAAAGCTGGGGATGCTTCGGAAATCATAACTTTTGAAGAATTAAAGACATTGCGGATTTTGTAACCATACCATTGAGCCAACTCCGGTGCAGATACATGAGTAATGCCAAAACGAGGATTTTTAATACTTTTAGCAAATTTAATCGCCAAATCTAAAGTTTTATGCACTACTCTTTTTTGCCCAATCACTTTAGCTGCTTCCACAATATTGCCATCAGAATTTACAGTCAAAATGGGCTTCAAGTTAAGAAGTGTACCTAAAAGTCCTTTGGTTTTATTCAAGCGCCCACTACGCATCAGATATTTTAAGGTAGGTATACTGATAAAGATTTTAGCATTGTCAGCAGCAATTTTTAGTCGGTCAATAATTTCTTCTAGCTTACATCTTCCTTGAATTAATTCAGCTGCCTCAGCAACTAACAATCCTANNTGCGGATTTTGTGATAATACCACTGAGCCAGTTCTGGTGCTAACACATGGGCAATTCCAAAGCGCGGATTCTTAACACTTTTTGCAAAATTGAGGGCTAAATCTAAAGTCTTGTGCACTGCTTTTTTTTGTCCTATCACTTTAGCGGCTTCGACAA
>DPXH01000051.1:1824-2751 GCA_003527405.1 Candidatus Sediminicultor tertius
TCAAAATGGGCTTCAAGTTAAGGAGCGTACCTAAAAGTCCTTTAGCTTTACTCAAGCGTCCACTACGCATTAAATATTTTAGGGTGGGGATGCTGATAAAAATTTTCACATTGTCAGCAGCATTTTTTAATCGGTTAATGATTTCTTCAAGTCTAAACCCTTCTTGAATTAATTGAGCCGCCTCAGCAACTAACAATCCTAAAGCAACTGAACTTGTTTTGCTATCGACAATGTGAATTTTATTACTGTACTCCATATCCTTACAACCCATACGCGCGCCCTGAATCGTTCCGCTTAATTTTTCCGAAATATGTAAAGAAATTATAGATTCATACTTTGCTGCAATTTTATTATAAATTTCCGTAAAGAAAGCTGGAGAGGGTTGAGAGGTAGATATTTTTTGATTAGAGGTCTGTAAAAGATAACAAAAATCTTTTGGCTTAATCTCTACTTGATCTAAATAGCTCTTTTCTCCCACTTGAATTACTATAGGCACAACCTGAATATTGTACTTTTTAATTATCTCTGGCGGTAAATCACAGGTTGAATCAGTAACCAACCCGATACTTTTTATTTGAGTGTCAAGTTTAATCTTAGTATGCTGTTTGTGCATATCATCAACTTTAGTCTTCACTATAGTTCCGAATTCAGACAATTCAGCAAAAACATCTTCCGGTTTATCAGTGTGAATATGAATATGGGTTTTGTTTTTAGAACCGGCAATAATTAATGAGTCCCCTAAAAAAGAAAGTCTTTGTTTAATTGTCTTCAGGTCTACGCCGATGCCTTCAAGTAAGCATTCAGTACAGAACTGAAAATTAATTTCTGAATTAACTTTTTCTAAATTAGAATTACTCATTTTCTTGGTAGTAGAAGCAATTACCTTTAAAGATTTAATTTTACCATATTCAATAAAGCTAACTATTC
>DPXH01000093.1 GCA_003527405.1 Candidatus Sediminicultor tertius
GTATTGGGAAATAATAGATTAATTTTGCATAATACAATGATTGCAACCCAAAAAGTAAACAAGATGGTAATGTAGGGGCACGATGCATTGTGCCCAAGGGAAAAATTAGGCAATAGTATGGCGAGAGAACAATTTATTGTGCTCCTGCAACATAATTACAGCCAAAAAGCCATAATTTATTGTAAAATTATTTGCAACACAGCACATATCACATTTCATAATATTACAAAATGCTATATACAACCTGCTAAGAATATCTTTGAGTTTTTTTGGGTTATATCCATACAATAAAAATTTTCTTAAAAGGGAAATGTTCCACGTGGAACATTTAAAAAACAAAGTGTGAATAAACTGTGGAAAACTTCGACTTAAATAAAATCAAAGCTTTTAAGTTATCCCCTCAACTAAAGTGGTATCCGCATAAATAAAATAGGTTAAAAGATTGCTTATGTAAAGCGTTTAATTATCTTATTTGTATCAACGAATTACGGTTCGACAAATTAAAAAAGATTTTTAATTGTAGTTTTTTGGTATTTGAATTAAAATGGGCTTAAATCATAGTATTTGATAGTATTGTATTTATGTGGATAAATTGTGGAAAAGTTTTACTAGTCGTTAGTATAAATTCAGGTTTTCGGTTTACAGTTTATTATGTTTTGTGTTATTACTATGAATCTGGCGTAGGGGGCGGATTCATCCGTCTCGGGTTATTTGGTGTTTTTTAACGGATTCGATGAATCGAACCCCTACCTTAATTAAAAGACAGTCAAGTCTGTCCTTTGGGCACGATGCATCGTGCCTCTTGCTGAGCCGGTATTAATTCTTTAATTTGCTAATCCTAAACGAGATACGAATATGGCATCCTATTTCTTGACTAAACACTGTACACTGTACGCTCTACCCTAGTTCTATTCCTATTCACTAACGACTAGATTAAATTGTTAGCTAATCCTAATTGGTAAATTGAAGAGCCGGTGAATCGGCAAATTGGTAGATTAGAAAGTGAGGCCCCCTTTTTTGTTAAAAGACGATGAAAGCATTTTAATTGAAGGTACCCAAAAAATGGGAATTAATCTCCATAAAGAGCAGATTAAAAAATTTTCCCGATATTTGGAATTATTAATCCAATGGAACCAAAAAATTAATTTAACTTCTTTAAAAACTTCCCGGGAAATAATTATTAAGCACTTTTTGGATTCTATTAGTTGTATAAAAGTTATTAGTAAATATATCGATACAGAAGGAATAAGAGTTATTGACGTAGGAACGGGCGCAGGTTTTCCGGGCGTGCCGATTAAAATAATCTGCCCTTCAATTAGTTTGTCTCTCCTGGAAGCGAGAAAGAAAAAGACCATATTTTTAGAAAAATTAGGAGAAGAGATGAATTTTCAGCAAGTTGAAGTGCTTAATGGCAGAGCGGAAGCTTTTGGGAAATACCCGGATCATCGGGAGAAATATGATATAGCTTTATCCAGAGCGGTAGCCCATTTGAGCACTCTAAGTGAATATTGCCTTCCCCTGGTAAAGGTAGGGGGATTATTTGTGGCGCAGAAAGGAAGGTCGTATAAGGAAGAAATCGATAAAGCCTTAAAGACAGTTCGGCTTTTGGGAGGAGAGCTGATTGGAGTGGAAAACGCTCGAATTCCCTTTATAAATCAGGAAAGATATCTCCTGGTAATCAAGAAAATAAAAGATACCCCTTCAAAATATCCCAGAAAAGAAGGTATCCCACAAAAAAGACCTTTGTATTTTTGAAACATTTTTGATAATATAAGTAATATATTATGATTATTACCCAAAAAGTAAACAAAATGGTATTGTAGGGACACGATGTATCGTGCCCACGGGAAACATCAGGCAATAAAATAGTGAGGGCACAATTCATTGTGCCCTCACAATATAATTATAACCAGAAAACCAAAATTTATTATAAATTTATTTGTAATCCAGCATGTAAAATATTTTTTAAGCTTTTTGAGGAATAACCATATTATAAACAAGTGAAGATGAAAAGCGAAAAACCGTATCTCGTATTCGTATAAAGTACAGCAACAAGTAATAAGGTTAAATTTTTGAAATTTTAAAAACAGGTGCTTAACACGCCTTACTTATCACACGTTAAACATTACATCACTTGCTGGTTATCTGGTTGTTATTATGGTTGCCCAGTTAAAGAATTAATAGACATGTAAGCAAACTATTTCTGATTGAGAACGACAATAATAGACAGGCGGGCCTGTCCTCGTGAAAACGGGGAACGCCTGTCCTACGAATTGGTCAACCATCAACCTGAACCAACAAACAAGCGTTCCACGTGGAACATTAATTATCATGAACGTATGTTCTGTTATTAAGTTTGTGTAATCTAACAATCGTCCATGTAATTATTTTAGGAGAATATCTATGACCAAAGTCCTGGCAGTCACCAACCAAAAAGGTGGGGTAGGTAAAACCACTACCGCAGTAAATTTAAGCACTTCCATCGCCATGCATAAAAGAAAAACTTTGTTAATCGATATTGACCCCCAGGGGAATGCCAGTACCGGTATAGGCCTGGATAAAACAGAGGTCAAAAGATGTATTTACGATGTTTTGATTAATAAAGCACCGGTTAGAGAGATTATTTTAACGACTCAGGTAAAAAATTTAGAGGTTTTACCCTCTACCATTCAATTAGCCGGAGCAGAAATAGAATTAGTCAATTATATCTCCCGGGAAAATAAATTGAAACATGCAATTAAACCGATAAAAGATGATTACGATTATATAATTATTGATTGTCCCCCTTCCTTAGGGCTTTTAACCCTAAACTCACTTACTGCTGCCAATGCGGTTATTATTCCCATACAGTGTGAATATTATGCATTGGAAGGCATTGGACAGTTGTTAAATACCATAAATCTGGTCAGGGAAAACCTGAATTCATCCTTAGAGATAGAAGGGATTTTGCTGACCATGTATGACAGCCGAACAAATCTTTCTCGTGATGTGATAAGAGAAGTTAAAAAATATTTTGGGGGAAAGATATTTAAATCAATCGTTCCCCGAAATGTCAGAGTTAGTGAAGCCCCCAGTTATGGTAAACCGGTTGTGTTATATGATGTAAAATCTAAAGGGGCGATAGCTTATAAAAAATTAGCCCGGGAGGTGATATCAAATGAGTAAAAGAGGATTAGGAAAGGGGTTAGAAGCCCTTATCCCCAAGGTTGAACAAAAAGAAAAAGGGCTTGTTGTTGAGATGGACATAGAAAGCCTGACCCCTAACCTTTTTCAGCCCCGTAAAAGTTTTGATAAAGAGAAAATGGAAGAACTAAAAGGGTCAATTAAGAAACACGGAATAATTCAACCTGTCGTAGTAAGGAAAATGGCTAATGGGTTTGAGGTTGTTGCCGGAGAGCGGAGGTTAAAGGCGGCCAAAGAGATCGGCTTAAAGAAGATACCGGCAATTATTAGAAGCATTAATAATGAAAAAAGTTTAGAAATTGCCCTGGTGGAAAATATTCAAAGAGAAGACCTAAATCCTGTTGAGCAGGCCAATGCCTTTAAAAGATTGATAGATGAATTTAAACTTACCCAGCAAGAATTAGCAGAGGCAACCGGAAAGAGCAGGGCTTTGGTCACCAACACCATCAGGCTGTTAAAATTGAATCCGGAAATACAAAAAAATATCGCTGAAGGGAAAATATCTTTCGGTCACGCAAAATTATTATTAAGCATAGAAGACGAAGAAATGCAAAGTGCGGTGTGTGAAAGAATAATTACTACTGATTTATCGGTAAGAGACACCGAGCGCCTGATTAAAAATATCGGAAGGGTGCAAAAAAAGAAATTTCAAGTTAAAAATATTACCATTGAACACTTTCCCGAAATAGAGGGAAGATTAAGAGACGCCTTAGGGACCAAGATAAGCATATTATATGATGGCAAAAAAGGTAAGATAAATATAGAATTTTATAATAAAGAAGATTTGCGGAGAATCGCTGATCTGTTGTTGAAGGAGAGATAAATAATTAGTCGTTAGTGAATAGTGAATAGTCGTTCGCCAAGGAGATACAGAGAAAAAACAAGGGGCGCGATGCATCGTGCCCACAGGAGAAATTAAGTAATAATATGGCGAGGGCACAATAGAAAATAAAAGTCAGAATTCAGAAACCAAGATTTACAATATTAAATAGAGGATAAATATTTAGTGTAATTACTACCAATTTTATTAATTCAAAACTATACGCTAAATGCTGTACGTTCCACGCTAGAATTATAATAGATAGAAAAAACAGGAAGGATGGTGTAAAATGAGTAAAGAAAGCTTTAACAATTTGATTTTTGTTCTTTTTTTAGTGGTTGTAGTTTTTGTCTCAGGGATTTTTTTGGCTCTTTCCTTGAGGTTGTTTTCTTTAGAAACGTTTTTCTTTAAAACAAATTATTTGATCTATTCCAATCTCCTCAACCAAATTATCTTGGGTTTAGTGGGCATTTTATTAATTTTTCTGGCTGTTTATCTAATCTGGCAAAAAACCAAATTTAATAAAGGAGATTTATCCGTAGTTCAAAAAACTTCATTTGGAGAAATTAAAATTTCTATCGGGTCTATAAAACGTTTGGCTTTAAAAGTGGTTGAAGGGATGGAGGGGATTACAGAAACCAGGATAGAAGTCAACATCTTAAAGTCCGGGGGAATAAATATTGATCTTCACCTTTCCGTAAAGCCGGATGTAAACATTCCTGAATTTTCAGAGAGAATTCAGCGAAAATTAAAAGAGCATCTCTTAGAAACAAGCGGGATAGAAGCGAAAGAAATTAAGATACACATAGATAAAATATTTTACGAAGACAAAAAATAATTTAAAGTTTTAAAAAGGGTGGTAAAAGAGAATGTCAGATAAGCAAGTTATTAAAGGCAATCCCCTAGAACAAGAATTAGGGGAGGTAACGGTCTCCAAAGAAGTAGTAGCGGTAATCGCCGCTTTGGAAACTGTAAAAATTAGAGGAGTGGTCGGTATCACCAGCGGGTACAGGGGCGGTTCCCCCAATATATTGCTCCGGAAGGATCTGGCTAAAGGGGTAGAAGTGTGGATGAAACCGGGAGAAGCGGCAATTACTATCCCCATTATTACCGCTTACGAAGTAGGAATTTTTAAAGTAGCTGAAGAGGTACAGCGCAGAGTAAAAGACGCAATTTGTTCCATGACCGGCTTAAAGGTTCTTAAGGTAGATGTTAACGTTCAGGGGGTTAGATTTAAAGAGGAAAAAAAGAAAATAAAGAAAGAGACGAAGAAAGAAATAAAAAAATAGATTACAGAAAGAATAAATTGGTGAAATTGAAGTGATAGAAATTATAAAACTATTAGTAGTAATTGCCGCAATTATTCTCTTGATAAGAAAGAAATGGAATTTGGGGTATATCATACTGCTGGCCTCCTTGTTTTTGGGATTATTGTTCGGATTGAACCCTAAAGAAATGGGAATTAATTTTGTTCAGGCTATAATAGACCCGGTAACCATTAGATTAATCGGCATAATTGTGCTGGTTCTTTTATTGAGCAGCATTTTAAGAAGGATAGAAAGTCTAAAAGATATAGTCGATTCCCTTCAAAAATTAGTAAAGGATTATAGGCTGATACTGGCTTTTATCCCTTCTTTTTTGGGTTTACTGCCCATGCCGGCCGGAGCCATGTTTTCTGCCCCTATGGTTAAAGAGATAGGAGACAGGATAGGGCTTACCTCTGAAGAGGATACTTTTGTAAATTATTGGTTTCGCCACATTTGGGAATTTGTCTGGCCCCTCTATCCCAGCATTATATTACTTTCCGCCCTATTAGGGGTTGAGGTTCGAGAGATTATAATGGTTCAGTTTCCCATATCTCTTGTCGCCCTGATATGGGGCTTGATCTGGCAGCAAAGATATCTTAAAAAGGATGAAGCAAAAGACAAGAGAGGGGATTTCGGTTTTAACATAAAAAAACTGTTCTTGAGCACCTGGCCTATCCTTTTAGTTATATCCCTGGTTATAGTTATAAAGATAGATATTTTGATTTCTCTGATTTTGGTTATCCTATCCTTATTTTTATTAAACCGGGCTAAAATGAAGACAAAAGTTATAATGGAGATTGTTAAAAAAGATATACCTTTAAATACATTAGTTTTAATAACCGGTATAATGATCTTTAAGAGGATATTAGAAGCTACCGGAGCAATTATGGTTATCCCCGGGGTTTTTACTGAAGTAGGTATTCATCCTCTGGTTATTCTGTTTTTAATCCCTTTTTTAATCGGAATGCTTACCGGGATTACTTCTGCTTTTGTCGGAATAGGATTCCCGGTTCTTCTGCCCTTTATTATTACCCGGGGAGAGGTTAATCTTAATTATGCTATGTTTGCTTTTGTCGGCGGTTATATGGGGCATATGCTTTCGCCCATGCACCTGTGCCTGGCGGTAACTAATGATTATTTTAAGGCAGATGTGGGGAAAATATATAAA
>DPXH01000120.1 GCA_003527405.1 Candidatus Sediminicultor tertius
GCAGATAAAAATATTCCCTCCTGATTAGCCAAATTTACAGCTTCATCAAAAGAAATAATCTTTTGTTCTTTATTTTTCTCATATATATTCTCATTTTTAAAAATTAACTTATTTGCTTTAGTTTTAAATTTATTTGCTATCATATCGACAAGAGTTTCTTTTAATTGATGGGAAGCATTTCTTACTGCATTGCCACCCAATATAGTGCTGCGGGAGGCAACAGTCGCTCCACTCTCAGGAGAAACTGAAGTATCAACCTCCATATAACTAATCCTTTCAATATCTACTCCCAATTCCTCGGCAGCTATCTGGGTAAAAACGGTCTTTAAACCCTCGCCATTCTCAGCCAATCCACAGGAGATTAAGATACTCCCGTCACGCTGAATGGCCACTATAGCCCCGGCGGCATCGGTTGCCTCAGCTCCCAGACTGCAGCCTCGAAAACTGACAGCCATACCGATTCCTCTTTTTTTATCTCCTGATTGGGATTTGCTGTATTCTCTGTATTTCTCTTTATAATTACTGGCTTCAACAGCCTTGTTAATTACCTCTTCCAGACTCACCTGGTGATTATCCAGTTTCTGTCCACTGGCAGTAATAGAATTATTGTGATATATATTTTTCAAACGCAATTCCATGGGGGTCATCTTCAGTTCTTCGGCCAGTTCGTCCATTAATGATTCCTGGGCAAAGATAGTCTGTGGTGAACCATAACCTCTCATCGCCCCGGTATACACATTATTGGTGTAATATCCGTAAGTATCTGTCTTCACATTAGGCAATTCATAGGGACCGGTTGCCTGGACAACCGAACGCCAGGTGACAAAGGGAGTCTGGCAGGCATAAGCTCCGCTATCGGCTAAACACTTAATTTCCATTGCTACCAGCTTTCCTTCCTTAGTGACACCTACCTTATATTTCATTTTATATGGATGGCGTTTATAACTTTCGAGAATTGACTCATCTCTGGTATTAACCATTTTAACCGGTCGGCCGGTCTTTAAAGCCAAAATTGCAGCCCGGGCAGCCATAGAAGACATAACTTCATCTTTACCTCCAAATGACCCACCCATATGATTCTGAATTATTCTCACTTTGTTCAAGGGTACCTTAAGCACACTTGCTACTGCATTCCGGCAGGAAAAAGGATTCTGAATCGAACCATAGATAGTTACTAAAGTATTATGTTCATGGGGCACCGCCACCAGTGACTCAGTTTCGATATAACCGTGTTCTACAAATTGAGTGGTATATTCTCTTTCCAGTATTACCTCTGCCTGACCAAAACCCTTTTCTGTATCTCCTTTTCTTAACCGATGATGAACCACCTGATTATTTTCTAACTCTGAATGGATTAAGGGAGCATCTTCTTCCCCGGCTTCTTCCGGGTCAAAAATACCCGGTAATTCTTTATATTCTACTTCGATCAATTCTACAGCTTCTGCAGCTGCTTCTTTAGTTTCGGCCGCAACTGCAGCAATACCGTCACCGATATAAAAAACCTGTTGCCGAGCTAAAACCTGTTGATTTTGAACAATTACTCCAAATTCATTATTAGGTATATCCGCTGCTGTTATAATTGCTTCAACACCCGGACAGGCCAGAGCTTTTTCAATATTTATCTTCACAATCCGGGTATGGGGATATTTACTTCGTAAAACTTTACCATAAATCATATTGGGGAAGAAAAGGTCAGCAGCAAATTTAGCTTTGCCGGTAACCTTTTCGTAGGCATCGACTCGTTTTATCGATTTATTAACCTCGTTAAATTTCATTCTTTTCATCTCCCTAATTGTGTCAGGGGACGGTTCTCTGTCACACTTACTATTTCAACAGATCGGTTCTTTCATTAAACTCTTTAATTAATTTATCTATCTTGCTTATCTGTTTGTGGATACCGCCCCAATAATTCTCACTATCATACCATTGAGCATTCAGTTCTTCCATATCTTTCCCTTGTTGTTCTATCCAGGTAAAGTATTTGAGGTTATGGATTCTTTTCTTATCATAGTAGGTTAATTCTTGCATATAATCAGTAGTAAGTGCCTGCAGGTTACGATGAAAATCGATAGCTGCATCGGTTTCATCATAAGGACCAAATTCTTCTTTTAATTCTTTTAATCGAGAGCTATACATTTCCATTGAATCGGTAAAGACAGTTAAGACTATATCTTTTTCAGTAAGTTCATAATATTTGGCAAACTTAATAGCCATAATCATATTGGCTATACTGGAGATCCCCATTAAAGGTAATTTTTCAATTATTTCTACAGGAACACCTTTTTTACTTAAATATTTCTGGCCAATAGGTTCATTAAATAGTCGGACTATCCCCATACTGTTGTTATCGTCTACGGCAATCACCATATCAGTGTTTTTTGCATTATGAATCCAGGGGACATGTTTATCTCCTATACCTTCAATACGATGAGCACCAAAACCATTAGCTAGAAGTGTGGGGCATTGTAAGGCTTCACCGGCAGCTATCTTACTGGTAGGGAATTTTTCTTTCATATAATCTCCACAACCTAAAGTACCCGCAGAACCGGTAGTCAAAACTACTCCTGCATAATTATCTTTTGAACTCATAACCTGAGATAAGACCTCTTCCATGGCATGCCCGGTAATATCATAATGCCACAGGTGGTTACCGAATTCATCAAACTGATTAAATACCACTACATTATCCCTGGTCTTCTTTAATTCCCAGGACTTATCGAAAATTTCCTTTACATTACTCTCGGTTCCCGGAGTAGCAATTACTTCTCCGGCTACTTTAGCTAACCAGTCAAAGCGTTCTCTACTCATCCCTTCCGGAAGGATGGCAATCGATTCACAGGAGAGAAGGTCGGCATCATAAGCGCCGCCTCGGCAATAATTGCCGGTAGAAGGCCAGACTGCTTTCTGAGAAGTGGGGTCAAACTGGCCGGTAATTAATCTGGGGACCAGACAGCCAAAAGTAGCTCCTACTTTATGGGCTCCGGTGGGAAACCATTTACCCACTAAAGCAAATATTCTGGCTTTTACTCCGGTCAATCCGGAAGGTAATTCTACAAAATTCACTCCATCAAATTGACCGCCTTTTTTTACCGGTTCATTCTTCCAGGTAATCCGAAAAAGATTATAAGAATTAATGTCCCACAATCCTATATCCTTCAACTTATTTTTAATTTTATCAGGAATAAGTTCCGGGTTTTTCATCTGTTCAAAAGTGGGAATGATAATATTTTTTTTCTTAGCTCTTTCTATAGTTCTTTTAAGTTGTTCTTCATTGATGGTTAAATCGATCATTATTTTTTCTCCTTTATATTTAGTCGTTAGTGAATAGTGAATAGTCGTTAGCTGTAGGGGTCGAATTTATCCGACCCGAAACGGGTTCGATGAATCGAACCCCTACTTTCTAAATACTTTAAGTTATTAACTATTGTTCTGGATTCTGGCTACTGGCTTCTGAATTCTATCCTATAAACTTGCAACTCGCAACTTTCAACCTGAAACTTGCATGACAGGAAATGGTTCCTTGTCATGTTAGGAATTTGATAAATACATCTACTGCGCGATAAATAGATTCTAAATTGATATATTCATCATTTTGATGGGCCTGGGCTATATCGCCAGGACCAAAAATAATGAAAGGCATCTTCTTTTCCGGGATGATAGTTGCTCCATCTGTGCAGTATTTGGTAATTATCACTTCCCTTGCTCCGGCTGCCTGCAGAAACTTTTCCACATAATGATTATCCGGACTGGTAAAGATTGGGGGGTGATAGTTAAAAATCTCTTCCTCAAACCGCACCTTATACTTTTTTGCAATCTCCTCACCGGTCTTTTTGACCAATTCCACTGCTTTCTCTTTATCTTCTTCTGAAATTACCCTAAAATCCAACTGTATTTCCGAATAATTAGGGACAATATTTACCTGCACTCCGCCGTGAAACTGCCCAATATTCATTGAAGTTTTACCCCAAAAAGGGTCTGCTGCAAATATTTTCTTATATCTTTCGGCAACCTTCACAACAAGCTCGCTCCCCGGGATGATTGCATTTACTCCCACCTCAGGAGTTGAACCATGAGCAGACTTCCCGTAAAATTTAGCTTTTATCCACAATTCTCCCTTTTCCCCGGTAGAAACCTGAAGATTAGAGGGTTCAGTGATAATAAGAAAATCAGTCCGGTCAAAATAACCCCCGTCAACTAAATTTTTTGCTCCTCTATATCCCCACTCTTCATCTGCGGTAAGAGCTAATTGAATAGTTTTTTTTGGAATATTTCCCTTTCTTTTTAAAAGTGCCGCTGCGTAAAGGATGGCAGCCACTCCACCCTTCATATCCGATGCCCCTCTGCCGTACATTTTTCCGTTTTCAATTAATCCTTGAAAGGCAGGTTTAGTCCAATCTTCTTCTTTTACCCTCACCGTATCTATATGCCCGCAAAGTGTAATATTTCTCTCTTCTTCTCCTTCAATTTTTGCAACCACTGAACTCCTGCCCTCTTCTAAAGGCACTAACTCGGAGTAGATATTATTTTTTAAGAGAAAATTCTTTATAAAATTAGCAATTTGATTTTCATTTCCCGGAGGATTTACACTTTCAATCTGAATAAGACTCCGAAGAAGGTCATTTATCTCTTTTTTTTCAGCATTATTCACTATCGGTTCATTGTCTCCTTTACTGCTTCTAAATTAGGATCTATTATAAGGGC
>DPXH01000121.1 GCA_003527405.1 Candidatus Sediminicultor tertius
TAAACAATTAATCTACGCTAAACAGCCAGAAGAGGTGATAAGTTTAATTAAAAAAATACTAAGAAATGATTTTAATAAAGGAGTTGGGAAATATGTCTAAGATATTGATGAAAGTAGATGGTGCCTGTTATCCCAACCCGGGAAATATGGCAATTGGGATAGTAATTTATAAAGACGGAGAATTATTTAAAAAAATAAGTGAGGCTATCGGTTATGGAACTAATAATATTGCTGAATATAAAGCCTTAATTAGAGGATTGGAAGAGGTAAAAGAAATAAATCCCGAGAGGATAGATATATATTGTGATAGCCAATTACTGGTTAAGCAATTAAATAAAAAGTATAAAGTTAAGAATGGTGGGATAATTCCATTATTTAATCGGGTTGAAGAAATCATTCGAACCATTCCGGGAAAAGTATATTTCATCTGGAATAGAAGAGATAACAATGTTATGGCTGATGGCTTAGCTAAAAGAGCTCTTATCGAAGAAGAAATAAGCAAGAGAGAAAAATCTGCTAAAGATTTAAAAGTAGAACAGAAAGATGATTATTTTTTGGTAGGGAGCTCAAAGTCAGGAAAATATTATAAGGTTGATATAAATATTCCTCATTGTGAGTGTGTAGATTTTTTAAGAAGAGCTCGAAAATTAAAACTCGAATGTAAGCATATAATGGCAGTCAGAACTTTTCTGCAGGAAAAAGAAATAAAAAAAGAGACTAAGAATAGGCCAAAGATGAAAGTTTTGATATTAAGCAAGATGGTAAAACCTCAGGTATGGGAGAAGGCATTTAATGAATTAAATAAGAAAGCAAAAATTAATTTAGAGTTTATTGTACCTAAAAAAGATGAAAAAGAGGCTATTAAAAAATATCTCAAAGAAGTTGAAGTGGTGATAGGAGGAACTTTCAGTAGAGAAGATCTTAAACAGGCTAAGAAATTAAAATTAATTCAAATTCCTTTTGCCGGGGTAGATAAATTAGATTTTAGTTTGTACAAAAAATACCCAAACATATTTATTTGTAATATCCATGCCCATAAATTTGCAGTTGCCGAACACGCCTTTGCCCTTATTTTAGCCTTAGTTAAAAATATTGTTACTAATGATAGAGATTTAAGGTTGGGTAAATGGCATGGGTTTTCTACTAAGGAACCTACTATACAACTTCAAGGGAAAAAATTAGGAATAATAGGCTTAGGTTCCATTGGATGGGAGATTGCTAAAATTGGACATTCCTTAGGGATGAAGCTGTATGCTTTAAAAAGGAAGATAGAAGAGAAGGATTTAAAAAAGAAAAAGATTTTGGAATTTTTGGGAGAGAAGAAAGATTTAGAAAAAGTGATTAAAGAATCAGATTTTATTGTTGTAACTGTTCCTCTTACCAGAGAAACTAAGGGATTAATTGGAAAAAAAGAGTTAAAATTAATGAAGGGAAAATATCTTATAAATATTTCCCGAGGTGTGGTAGTAGACGAGGAAGCTTTGTTCATATCTTTAAAAGAAGGTAACCTTGCCGGAGCAGCAATAGATACTTGGTATCAGTATCCTTCTTCGGAACAAAGAGAAACCCTTCCCAGTAAATATGATTTTCAAAAATTAAATAATGTAGTGATGAGTCCTCACACAGCAGGCTATACCGATAGAGCATTAGAAGAAAATATAAAGTCTGTTTTTGATAATATAGTGAAGATTTATTATGGTGAAGAACCGGAAAACCGGATAGATACAGAACTAGAATATTAAATTAGCGTAGAGCAAGATAGCGTAGAGCGGGTAGCGTTTAGCGTATAGGATAAATTAATAAACTTAAAATTTAAAGCGAAAAGCGCAAAACCATAATTCAAAATTTAAAACTTTTTTGCATAATTTACCATTTTATCATAAAAGGGGACGGGTAAATCCGCCCCCTTTTTCTTTGGTAATTCTCTTTGGCGTATGCAATACGCCCCCACAAATTACTCATTACAAATTACTTGTTACTGTATTTTATACGAGATACGATTCACGGGATACGAGATGCAATCTTATATTCTTCTGGCTCCTGAATTCTGGCTTCCTCTTTCCTAACTATACGCTAAACGCTATACGCTCTACGCTAGTTTAGGGTTTGGTCAAGTATTTTAAAAATTCAGAATCAGTAGAAAGCAAGACAGTAGTTTTGTCTTTAAAGGTTTTTCTATAAGCCTCTAAAGTTCTATAAAATTTATAAAATTCAGGATCTTGATTGAAACTCTCTGCATAAATTTTGACAGACTCTGCTTCGCCTTCACCTTTTAAAGTTTGAGCAGTCTTATAAGCTTCCGCCAAGATAACTGTTTTCTCTCTTTCGGTTTCTGCAATAATTTTAGCTGATTCCTCCTGGCCTTCTGCCCTGTATTGCTTGGCTATACGTTCCCTTTCTGCTCTCATTCTATCAAAGATATATTTTTCATTTTCCGGAGGCAAATCTACCCGTTTAATCCTTACATCTACAATTTCTATTCCATAGGTATTGGCTTTTTCATTACTTATCTCGGTGACTCTTTTCATAATACCTTCTCTTTTTTCCGAGACTATTTCGCTCATATTAAACAAGCCTAAATCAACCCTTAGTTCAGAATAAACAATATCATCCAACCTTGCCTGGGCACCATTTAAATCTCTAACAGTTTGTAAGAATTTTAAAGGATCGATGATTTTCCAACGCGCATAATTGTCCACAATTAGAGTCTTTTTGTCTTTAGTAATGACTTCGGTTGGGGCAGCATCGTAAACCAACAAGCGGTCTTCAAAAAATACTACATTTTGAATGAAGGGCAGTTTCCAGCTTAGGCCAGCATCTTTAATTGCTCTTATCGGTTTACCAAATTGTAAAACAATCGCTTGTTTGGTTTCATCAACAATAAATAAACTTAAATTAGCCAAGACCAAGATAGCAACAATAAGTATTATTAATAGTGTTCCTTTTTTCATTACTTGTTCACCTCCTTAGAAGGAGAAGTTAGGATGCTTGGATCACCTAAGGGTAATAAATTTACCAAAGATTGATTTTCTTTTAAATCGACTATTATTTTATTCATATTCGGTAAAATTTCTTCCATAGTTTCCAGATAAAGGCGAGCTTGAGTTATATATTCACCTTTTTTATATTCAGTTAAAATACTATTAAATTTTGCAATATCTCCCTCTGCTTTTTTTATTCTCTCAATCTTATAGCCTTCAGCTTCTTTGGTCATTTTTACCGCTTCTCCCCGGGCTTTTGGAATTAAATCATTTCTATATCCCTGTGCTTGATTTATATATCTGCTCTTATCTTCTTTGGCACTGGCTACATCTTTAAAGGCGTCTTGTACTTCCTTAGGAGGATTAACATCCTGCAATTGCACTGCCACTATTAAGATTCCCGCTTTATAGGAATCTAAAAGTTTTTGAAGCAATCTCTTTGTTTCCTCCTGAATTTCATATTTTCCTACAGTGAGGGCTTCATCAATTTTTCTCTCTCCAATTACTTGTCTCAAAGTAGCCTCAGAGGCACTTCTGACTGTCTGTTC
>DPXH01000129.1:0-357 GCA_003527405.1 Candidatus Sediminicultor tertius
AAATTTACCGATAATTTTTTTAATCCCACTCTTTCAAAATCTACAGTTATATAGATATCATTTCCAGTTTCAATTTTATTTAATATAACCCCCAAGCCCCAATCGGCATGCCTTATCTTATCTCCCACTGCTACCTCAATTTTTTCTCTTCTATTTTCAAGCGAAGGAATTTCTTCTCCTTTTTCGATATCTGCTTTTTCTTGAAGATGTTTGGGAATCTCAAAAATAAATCTTGAAACACTATTAAACAAGGTATTACCATTCAAATTTCTTCTCCAGGCATAAGTCAAATATAACCTTTCTTTAGCCCTGGTCATACCCACATAACACAATCTTCTTTCTTCTTCTAATTCCTCC
>DPXH01000129.1:739-2670 GCA_003527405.1 Candidatus Sediminicultor tertius
CACCGGAAATTCCAAACCCTTGGCACTATGCAGGGTCATGACTGTAACTACGTCCTCTTCTCCTTTGTAAAGATCGATATCTGTAATTAAAGCAATGTACTCTAGGAAGGCAGTTAAAGATTTATCTTCGTTGTTCTCTTCAAACTCTTTTACTGCCAGAATCAATTCCTTTATATTTTCGATTTTGCTTTGAGCTTTAAATTCTCCTTCTTTTTTTAGCTCTTCATAGTAATTGATTTTTTTTATTAACTCTATGAGCAGTTCGCTCCCCTTGATTTCTTTTTTCTTTTTGTTCAGTTCATCAATCAGTAAAGTAAATCTATTTATTGCTTCTTTCCTGTCTCCAGATATTTTTATTTCTCTTACTCCCTGTTTTAAGGCCTGGTGGAAATTTAAGTTATTTTTTCTGGCTAATTCTTCTATTTTACTTAAAGTAACCTTACCTATGCCTAATTTGGCATTATTAATAATCCTTAAAAAACTTACTCTATCTTTTTGATCATGGATAAGACGCAGATAAGCCAGAATATCTTTTACTTCCTTTCTTTCGTAAAATCTTAATCCCCCAACTACCCGAAAAGGAATGCCCTGTTTGTTAAAAACCTCTTCAAAAGCTCTCGATTGCGCATTAGTCCGGTATAAAATGGCAAAATCTTTAAAAGCCTTGCCTTTTTCTTTATTCAATTTTATAATTTCCTGACTTACAAATACTGCTTCATCGAGGGCGCTAACCGCTTCATAGCACCTTATCTTTTCGCCGCCTTTTTTATCAGTCCACAGCTCTTTTTCTTTACGATTTCTGTTATGTTTTATCAGATTCGTAGCTCCCTCTAATATAACCTTGGTAGACCGATAATTCTGTTCTAATTTGATTACTCTACTGTGAGGAAAATCTTGCTCAAATCTTAAAATGTTGCTTAAATCCGCTCCTCTAAATTTATAAATACTCTGGTCGGGATCACCTACCACAAATAAATTATTATATTTTTCTGAAAGTAGTTTTACCAACTGATATTGACTAAAATTTATATCCTGATATTCATCTACCAAGATATATCTAAATTTATTCTGATAATTTTCTAAAATTTCGGGTCTTTCTTTAAAGATTTTTACGGTTAATAAAATTAAATCGTTAAAATCAAGAGCATTATTTTCGAATAAATCTTTTTGATATTGTTGATAAACTCTTACTACAATTTTCTTAAAATAACCTATGGCATTATATTCAAATTTTTCTACATCTTCTAAATTATTCTTTGCTTTATCTATTATAGATGAAACAATATTAGGACTATATTTTTTATCATCTAAATCGAGGATCTTAAGACATCTTCTTATCATACTAAGCTGATCGCCTTTATCATAAATAACAAAATTTTTATCGTAACCCAGGACATCTATCTCCTGACGTAAAATCCGTGCACAGATAGAATGAAAAGTACCCATCCATAATCCTTTCATCATATTGCTATCAGAAATATCTTTACTTATAAATTCAATTCTATCTTTCATCTCTTGAGCAGCCTTATTAGTAAAAGTAACGGCTAATATATTGTTTGGACTTATCTTTTTTTGAAAAATCAAATAAGCAATCCTATGAGTTAGAACTTTTGTTTTTCCACTACCCGCACCGGCAATAACTAATATTGGAGCTTCTTTAATTTTTACTGCTTCTTGTTGTCTTTCATNNGCGTATTGCAATACGCCCCTACGGGTCAACAGATGATAATTATAAACTTTATATCGCTCCTAGTAATTATATTAATATATTTAATTTCTTAAGTTTCTCCTTTAAGGTTGGCATGTGATTCCCGTTCCAGAAAATTTTCCCGCAATTAAGACATCTTTTAAACCAATAGCCTCTTCCACGAACATCTATGGGAATCTCTTCCGTAACTTCCTCTTCCTTAACTTTTTGCAAAATATTATTA
>DPXH01000129.1:2754-9715 GCA_003527405.1 Candidatus Sediminicultor tertius
ACTGCTTCTTGTTGTCTTTCATTTAAATTCTCCAATATCTTCATTTTTTCTTACACAACTCCAATTTTCCTAATTTTTTCTTCTAAGGTTGGCATATGATTCCCATTCCAAAAAATCTTTCCGCAATTAGAACATCTTTTAAACCAATAACCTCTCCCACATACATCTAAGGGGATCTCTCCCTTAATCTCCTCTTCTTGAACTTTTTGCAAAATATTATTACAATTCGAGCATCTACTAAATAAACTTTCTCTATTTACTTTTAATTTCAATTCTTTTATAATCTGTTCTAATTGCCCATCAAGATCGTCTTTGTCAAGATAAAAAATCCAGGGTAATTTTCTTAAATACTTTACCCTGGATAGCAAAATTCTATACTTTCTCTTAGTCAGATTAATAACTGATATATAATCCTCATTTTGAAAATACAGGACATCGAAACCTAAAATCCTGAGCAAAATTGCTAATTTTTGTAACCTATAAACTACAAAGCGTTTATCTTTCATAAGCCTGAGTTGGGGGATTACACCCCTTTAGATTTTTTCGGGTTCGGATTTATCCGATCCAGCTGCTTTGCTAATTTTCCCTGGGCGTATGCAATATGCCCCTACATTTTTTATACTTCATATTCTCTATATTATTTTTATTGCTTCCTGTAGGGGCACAATGAATTGTGCCCTTCTTATTTTGTCATTCTCACACTTCTCTGTCATTCCCGCGAAAGCGGGAATCTATCTTTTCTTTTTCCACTACCTTCGAGCATCTGTGGGCATGATGCATCGAACCCCTACATCCTAAAATCGTAAAATATTTTCTATTCTATCAAGCCCTTCTTTAATATCTTCTAAGGATGCTGCGTAAGACAACCTTAGATACCCTTCTGCTTCAAATGCACTACCCGGAATTAAAGCAACCTCCGCTTCCTTTAAGATAAAATTAGAGAGGTCAAAGGAATTGTTAATTTTCTTACCGTTATATTCAATGCCTTTTTCCAATATTTTACTTACATTAGGAAAAGCATAAAACGCTCCGGCTGGAGTAAGGCAGGAAATTCCTTCTATTTCATTTAACCTTTTTACCATATATTTCCTTCGCTCATCGAATGCTTTTCTCATCTCTTCGATGGTATCTTGTTTCCCGTTTAAAGCCTCCACACTGGCTTTTTGAGCAATAGAATTGGGATTAGAAGTACTATGTCCCTGAATTTTGGACATTCCTTTGATAATTTCTTCCGAACCTGCTGCATAACCAATTCTCCAGCCAGTCATAGCATAAGATTTGGAAACTCCATTTATAGTAATAATTTTCTTTTTTATTGCATCACTTAGGGAAGCCATGCTTAAATGTTTTGCATTATCATAAACTAATTTTTCGTATATTTCATCACATATACAATAGATATTGTACTTTAAGAGAAGCTGTGCTATCTTTTTTAATTCCTCTTGTTCGTAAACAGCACCGGTAGGATTGTTCGGGCTGTTTAAAATAATTAATTTAGTTCGTGAACTTATCTTTTCTTCAACCTGAACAGCAGATAATTTAAAGTCTTCCTCCTGATAAGTATTAATAAAGATGGGGACTGCTCCCGCAAATTTTATCTGCTCTGTGTAACTAACCCAGCAGGGTGTGGGTAACAATACCTCATCTCCCGGATTACATAGAGTTAATAGAGCATTAAACAGGCACTGTTTTGCTCCGTTAGATATAATTATCTCTGAAGTTTTGTACTCTATTTCATTGTCTTTCTTAAGTTTTTCTAATATTGCTTCTTTGAGCTCGATTATTCCTGAACTTGTAGTGTAATGGGTAAAACCTTCTTTAATAGCAGAAATTGCCCTTTCTCTAATATTTTCCGGAGTGCCAAAGTCAGGTTCACCTGCGGCAAAACTGATTACCTTCTTACCTTCCCTCTTCATTTCCAATGCCTGGGCAGTAATTGCCAAGGTTTGGGATGGATTTATATTTTTTACTCTTTCCGAAATAGTCATCTTTCCCCTTCCTTTCCATTTTTATATATAATCAAGCCAGCTTAAATATTTATCTTCCTTTCCTTTAGCGATGTCGAAGAACTTCTTTTGAATATTTTCTGTTACAGGTCCACGCTTACCTTCACCGATCTGATAATTATCAATCTCCCTAATAGGAGTAACTTCAGCGGCCGTCCCAGCAAAAAATACCTCATCGGAGATATAAAGTTCATCGCGCCCTATATATTTTTCCTGGACCTTATAACCCATATCCTCAGCTATTTTTATTATGGAATCTCGGGTAATCCCCTCTAACACTGTTGCTGTAGGAGTTGTATAAATTACTCCATTTCTAATCCAGAACAAATTTTCTCCTGAGCCCTCAGTTACAAAGCCTCTGGTGTCTAATAAGATGGCTTCATCTACCCCTGCTTCAATTGCTTCCATTTTAGCAAATATAGAATTGACATAATTCCCACATATTTTAGCTTTTTGAGAGGTCGAATTTATATAACTTCGAGCATAACTCGAAATCTTAGTTTTAATCCCTTTAGCTAATGCCTCTTCGCCTAAGTAAGCACCCCATTCCCAAACAGCAATAGTACAATTAACCGGACATTTAAAGGGATTTACTCCTAATTGTTCAAACCCACGATAGACTAAAGGCCGGATATAACCACTTTTAAGTTTATTTGCTTTAATAGTATCTTTGACTGCCTGCCTGAATTCTTCTTTGGTATAGGGAATTTCCATTTTTAATATTTTTGCTGAATTAAACAAACGGTCAATATGTTCTTTTAATCTAAAAACCGCTGTCCCACTCTTGGTCTCATAGGCCCTTATTCCTTCAAATACTCCACTTCCATAATGCAAGGCATGAGTGCACACATGAACCTGAGCCTTGTCCCAATCTATAATTTTTCCGTCCATCCAAATTTTTTCAGCCTTCATTTTTACTTACCTCCTTCTTATTGCTAAGTTTAGAATAATTTTAGCACATTTTTAAAATAATTACATATATTAATTCGTATTTTGTATCTCGTGAATCGTATCTAGCAAAGAGAATAGAAACCGAGAACTAGAATAAGTTCGCATCTCTTATTTAGTAGGGGTTCGATTCATCGAACCCGTCTGTTTCGGGTCGGATGAATCCGACCCCTACATTAAAAACAATGCTTAAGGCAAATGAGTAATAGGATTAAATTTTTGAAATTATAAAAACAGGTACTTATTACAGATTACACATTACTTCACTTGTTGGTTAGCCAGTTACCCGGTTGCTAGTTAAGAAAATAAAAGATAAACCTATTAAATATTTTATTCCAATTCTTTTAAATTTACTTTTTTAATTTTAAAATTATCGTTATGAAGAATAATTTTAGCGGTTTTTTCTACTTTTTTTGGGGAGCCAGTAGTATAATAATTCTCTTCTCCCTTGCCCTCTTCTTTTAAAATTCCCTTTTGGATGATAACTTCTTTTAAAGTTAATGAGGTACTGACAGCTGGATCAATTAATATTACTTCTGGACCCATAATATCTGATATTACCTTTTTTAAAAAAGAATAGTGTGTACAGCCTAATATCAAAGTGTCAATTTGCGCATCTTTTAAAGGTTTTAAATATTCTCGGGCAACTTCGTAGGTTTTAGGTGCAGTAAATTTACCGGCCTCAACTATAGAGACAAATTCGGGACAAAAATTAGAAAAAACTTTTATTTCGGGGGCGATTCTTTTAATCTCTTTAGGATAAGCTCTCATTTTTGGTGGTAAATTCGGTGGCAATAACTCCAATCCTTTTGCTTCAAAGTCTTCTTTATGGCATCCTGAACTGCTGGCTGGATAACACCAATTATAGGAATAGAAAAATATTCTCTTGCTTTTTTGAGGCTGGCAGCGGTAGCTGAATTGCATGCTATAACACAAATTTTAATTTTTTTCTTTATAAGAAAACCAATTATTTGTAAGAGTATATTCTAATAAGTTCATGCTTGATTTTTTTCACCATAGGGTTGACGCTGATTATCAGCGAAAGTATTCAATATTTTCCCGGGGAAGTAGTTTTTTAACTTCTTTCACTACCGATAAACCACCTAACCCCGAATCTAAAAAACCAACCGATTGCTCTCTCATTTAATACCCCCCTTTTTCTGTAAAATCCAGGCAATATTCTTTATATTAAAAAGTAGTTTACAGCTACTTTAATGCTTATAATTTTGAGCAAAAGTGGGAAGGCTAAAGGATGCTTTATGAATATCCCTATTATAATATTTTGAATCGTTAAGCTTTAAAGCTTCTGTTCCATTAAAATTGTTTACGGGGTGATATTTCTTAGAACAGAAAGTGAATCCAATCACCCCACTGGGATAAGTAGGTACTAAGGTATAATAATATTCCGAAATAGGATAAATATCTTTTATAAAAGAGAACAATGCTTTAATTATCTTTTTATGATAGAAAAATGATTCTGCCTGGGTAACTACAATTCCATCATCCTTTAAGGCTCGATACATCGCCTCGTAAAATTCTCTTCTGAATAAAACTTCAGCAGGACCTATGGGATCAGAAGAATCGACGATAATTACATCATATTCATCCTTGTGAGCTTTTATAAATTTATTCCCATCTTCACAAAATATTTTTACTTTGGAGTTATCGAAACTATCAGCCAAATAAGGAAAATGTCTTTTAGATATCTCTATTACTTTTTCATCAATCTCACAGACATCTACTTCGTTGACACTATCATGTTTTAATATTTCCCTTACTGTCCCACCATCTCCACCTCCGATTACCAAAACCTTTTGGGCTTTTGGATGGACACACAAAGGGACATGGGCAATCATTTCATGATAACAGAATTCATCGGCTTCCGTAAGCATAATTACCCCATCGATGAGCAAAATCTTACCAAAGGACTGACTCTCCACAACTTCAATCTCTTGAAATTCTGATTTAATCTTTTCGAGAGATTTTGTAATCCTTACTTTTAAAGCTCTTCCGTTTTCAATCTCTAATTTCTCTTCTATCCATATTTTCTTGTTATTCAAATCAGTTAGCTCCTTAAAATATAATACATTTTAACATCTTTCGCTTCAAAAAACTTCTTGGTAAATTCTACTACCACTGACGGCTCATAATATTTACAACTGAATATATCTATATAGGCACTATTACTCTTATTAGCAAAATGTCCTGAAATTAAAGAAGTCTCAATCAATTGAACCATAGAATAACCTGCGACTTTTTCGTCCTCGCCAAAATTTACAATTTGGGTTTCTCCGAATTGCCTCATTTCGATTAATTCACAAAGTTCATCAACATATCTTTTTATAGCTACGGCATCTCTTATGGTTTCAGGGTTACATTCATAAAGATCCACACTGGTTAATAATCCCCAGGCATTGGTGTCGTAAAATTCTTTCTTTATATTGCACATTTTTCAGATACCTCCGGTTTGTGTAAAAGTTTAACTGGAAAATCCAAAATGCCTCTTTTTACTTCCGTAACCGAAATTGAACCCGCCCCTAATTCTTCTTTAAGAAAATCCAATGCTTTTTCACTTTTAATTTCAGTCCCGCAGGTAAAAATATCTAAAGCACAATATCCGTATTCAGGCCAGGTGTGAATGGAAAAATGGGATTCGGAAATTACCACCACCCCACTTACTCCATGAGGAGAGAATTTGTGGAAGGTAGAATTTAAAGCAGTTGCTCCTGAAATCTTTACTGCTTCCAATAATAGTTCTTCTATTTTTACAACATTGTTAATTAAGCTGGTATTGCAATTATAAAGTTCTACCAATAAATGATTCCCCAAGTAGTTCATTTTTCTTAACTTCGCGATATATGACGATATATCGCCCCCCCCTCTTTAAAAAATTAGCTGCATATATCATTTGGCTTCTTGATATTTCGTAGTTTTAAAAAAATATTAAAATACAAAAGATAATATATCAAAATCTCTGTAATTAATCAACATATTTTAATATATTTTTTAATTTTTTTTAATAAAAAATTGGGAGAGAGTCTAAACGTGTTGTACCGGTTATTTTTTATTGATTTTTTCTCTATTTTTTTTAAAAAAATTATTATCATGGATATTTTATTGGCCAAATACTCTGGTAAATATTGAATCCATATTTTTTAGGTAAGTCTGATAATCAAAACATTCTTCTATCTCTGATTTTGTTAAATATTGACCTACTTCCGGGTCTTCTAATAAAAGTTCTCTAAACTCGGTTTGACCCTGCCAAACCCGCATAGAAATTCCCTGCACCATCCGGTAAGCATCCTCCCGGGAAAGACCCTTTTTGGTAAGGTCTAACATTATCTTTTGAGAAAATATCAGACCTTTGGTTTTTTCCAAATTATCTTTCATTCGCTGGGGATATACATTTAAATTAGAAATAATATTAGTAAATTTTTGTAACATATAATCGATTAGAATATTGCTATCAGGAATAATAATCCGTTCTGCGGAGGAATGAGAAATGTCTCTCTCGTGCCATAGATTTATATTTTCCAGAGCAGTCACGGCATTAGCTCTAACTACTCGGGAAAGTCCGCAAATTCTCTCACAAATTATAGGATTTCTCTTATGAGGCATAGCTGAAGAACCCTTCTGCCCGGCGGAAAATTTTTCCTCTACTTCATAGATTTCAGTCCTTTGCAGTCCTCTTATTTCAGTAGCAAACTTTTCTAAAGAACCGGCAATTACTGCTAAAGTACCTAAATAATAGGCATGTCGGTCTCTTTGAATAATTTGATTAGAAATCTTAGCCGGTTTTAAATTTAATTTCGCACAAACATATTCCTCAACATTGAGGTCAATGTGGGCAAAGGTACCTACTGCCCCCGATATTTTACCATAACTTATTTCTTCCTGCGCCCTCTTCATCCTTTCCAAATTTCTCTGCATTTCGGAGAACCATAAAGCCATTTTAAAGCCAAAGGTAATCGGTTCGGCATGAACGCCATGCGTCCTTCCTACCATCA
>DPXH01000114.1:0-2913 GCA_003527405.1 Candidatus Sediminicultor tertius
GTAGAAGCATGGGCTCGATGGGCAGTACCAAAGGCATCATTTATAAAAACATCGGCTAAGTTAGCTAATTTTTTAGAAAATTCGTAATCATTTTTTTCTTCTTCCGGATAAAATCTTAGATTTTCCAACAAGACAACTTCACCCTTTTGCATATTTGAGACGACTTTTTCTACTTCTTCTCCGATACAATCATTAACTTTTTTTATATCTTGTTTCAATAATTCACTCAATCTCCTGGCCACCGGGTCTAATCTTAATTTCTCAACTACTTTCCCTTTGGGACGGCCTAAATGGCTCATCAAAATTACTTTAGCCTGATGAGAAATTAAATATTTTATAGTGGGAAGAGCGGCTTTTATTCTCGTATCATCAGTAATCTCTAATTCTTCGTTTAAGGGGACGTTAAAATCAACTCTTACCAGAACCCTTTTACCTTCTAATTGATTGTCCTTTAAATCTTCGATAGTCCTTTTTATCATCTTGTACAACCTCCAATATTTTAAATTAGTCGTTAGTATAAGAAGACATGGTTCACCGTACCTCTATTTTTCTTTTGTAGGGGCACAATGAATTGTGCCCTCCCTGTTTTACTGCCTTTGCTTGCCTTGCTAAGCGAGTATTTACTAAAACGGGGATTCCGGAGAAAGGAAATTCTTATACAATTAAATTAAAGAATAATGCTTATATTTTCATATTTAATTCGCTTTGATCACAATAAATTAAATTAATTATACAGCTAAGTAACCATCTAATCAATAAATTTTATAAAGTTAAATTTAAAAAACCTGCCAGAGGACCGTCCCCTGGTGCATTTATTTAAAAATTGTTGCTAAAAGAGCGGCGACCAGGATGGCCGGTAATAGATTTCCTATCTTAATCTTTTTTATCTCCAATAATCCAAAGCCTATCCCTAATATTAAAATTCCTCCCACTGCAGTCATCTCGTTTATTATTTCCGGTGAAAGGAAGTCTTTAATTAATCGAGACAATAGAGTAATTCCTCCCTGATATAAAAAAACCGGAATCGCAGAAAATAATACTCCTATTCCCATAGCCGCAGTAAAAGCGATGGAAGTAAGTCCATCCAGCAATGATTTAGTATAAAGTATATCCGGATTGCCACTTAAACCCTCTTTGAGGGCACCCATTATAGCCATAGACCCCACACAATATAACAGGCTGGCAGTTACAAATCCTTCTACAAATCTTTCGGAGGTATTATTGCTTTTGAATTTTAGCTTAACTCTTTCCCCAAATCTTTCCAGGCCTTCTTCAATACCCATTATCTCCCCAATCACTCCACCAATTACCAGAGAGAATATCACCAATAATATATTATCAGTTTTAAGGGCCATCTGCATACCAATTAATAAGGAAGCTAACCCTAGGGCTTGCATAACAATCTTTCCAATTTTTTCAGGAAATTTACTCTTTAAAATAAATCCTACCGAACAACCTAAAAAAATGGCAATTACATTTACTATAGTTCCTTTCATTAATGAACTCATCCTTTCTGCAAAATTAATCGTTAGTGAATAGTGAACAGCATTAAATTAAGGTTTTCAGTTGTCAGTTGTCGGTTTACAGTTAAAAGCTTAAAACTAAAAGCGAAAAACCATAATTCAAAACTAAAAACTTTTTCTCTCGTATTGCGTATTGCTTGTTACGTATGGGTTTTACTTTTTTTTATTCTGGCTCCTGAATTATGTCTTTTGACTTCTATTCTCTTTGCGAGATACGATTCATAAGATACGAGATACGAATTAGGGCTTACGAAAAAAAGCAAATTCCCATACAATTAAATTAACAACTTTATCCTGCAATATTCTAACCTGCAAACTTTTTAATAATTTTCGAGTTTAAATTATATCTTGTTATTTAATAATTTGTGTCTTTTAAAAATAGCTTTTATGTAAATTGTAAATAAAAATAAAAGTATGTTATACTCTAATTTGCAGGTTTTAGTTTACAAGTTGTAAGAATATAGAAGGCTCGGATTTTATATGGATTGTGTATTATCATACGCTCTTGCAATGAATTATAAACCGATTTTTCTTATCTATATACTATAAACAATAGCTTGTATTAATACTAACGACTATTCACTATTCACTAACGACTAATTTAAAGGAGTGAATGATTATTTGAACGAGTTGATTTTAGATAAAAAAAGATTTCTAAAGGGATTAATAATTTCCTTAGTTATCGGAATTATAGTTATCTTAACTATTACTTCTGTTACTATTAACCAGAATACCTGGGTAAGTTTATCTTATATTAATAAAAACTACCTTTTCTTTGCTTTTATCCTGATGGTTTTTGCTGCAGTGATAGATGCTCTCAGGATAAAAATGACCGTAGAAGCAGTTAATGAAAAAATTACTTTTACCGAAGCCTTAAAAGTGTACTATATTAGCAATTTTGCCGGTGGCATAACCCCTTTCTTCTCCGGCGCTTTACCCACTCAAATATATCTATTTAATAAAGATATAAAAAACAAAATGAACTTAGGTAAGGCTACTATGGTCGCCACCATTATGCCCCTGATTAAGACCTTAGTTTTTTCTATTTTTACCCCGGTTATCTTTTTTAGCTTAAAAAAAACAATTACTGATTACACTGTTCTTTCTGCAATCCTTATTAACGGAGCTATCTTAATTTCTTTATTCTTTCTCTTTTTGTTTATTCTGGCAGTAAAATATCCAGAAAAAATGATAGGAATAATCTTTAAGATTCAGCATTTGCCCTGTATCTTAAGATTTTCCAAAAAAGAAACAATATCACACTTCTTTGATAGGGTAATCCTGGAAATAAAAGAATTTCATAAGAGTTTTTCTCTATTAAAAGAAAATTGGTTAAAGCTGTTATTATCCACCCTTTATACAATTATCTTTTGGGGCACTTTTTTTCTAA
>DPXH01000114.1:3328-4047 GCA_003527405.1 Candidatus Sediminicultor tertius
CCGGGCGGTAGCGGGACAGCAGAAATGGGTTTTGCCTCATTATTTTCTTTCTTTGTCCCCCTTCACCTTTTGGGTCTCTTTGTGGGGGCATGGAGGGTTATCGTCTTTTATTTTAATCTGTGTATAGGGGCTATAGTCCTTTTGGTAGAAATTAAAAGGTTAAAAAAGAAGAAACAACGGCGACGAGAAGAGGTATTAGACATAAAGTAATTATATTTCTTCTTCTTTCATTTTCCTCTTGGCTTTAGCTCTAACTCCTCCAAAAGATTTAAAAATTTGGTCGATTCCCAGGGCAATGATCAATACTGGCCAAAATTTCCAGATATTTTCGGATATCACGAAATCGAAAAAATATTTTGCTAAAAAGATGGTTCCTATGGCAATTAATATTAATCCAAAAAAAATAGATTTATTATGCCAAATTTCTTTAATTCCCCAAATAAGTAAAATTACTGGCCACAGATTCCATACTCTTCCCCATATTTCTAAATCGGTGAAATTCTCAACTATAAATATGATACCAACAGCTAATATTATTAATCCGAAAACCCAATTTCCTTTACCTTCTTCATTCGCACTCATTGCTTTTCCTCCTTTAACATCTTCTTTCTTTTTAATAAGCGAATTTTCTTTGCTTCCTGCCAAATATATTCCAGGTCGTAAAAATCCCTTTTTTCTTTGGAAAATATATGAACTATCACATCACCGTAATCCAATAA
>DPXH01000118.1:0-4403 GCA_003527405.1 Candidatus Sediminicultor tertius
GTTAGATAAGGTGTCGGTAGAGATTGGCAGCTGGAGTGGATACAATGTCTTGGCGCAGTACCTTATATTAGTCGTTAGTGAATAGTGAATAGTATTTAGTAACCAAGTTAAAAACGAAAAACGTAAAACGTAAAGCCATAGCTCAAAATTTAAAATTTAAATAAATTGTTTTATTTATTGAGTTTCATCTTTCTTATCTTGCATACTATGTATTAAAAATGAAGAGATAAAGAAACAAAAACAAAACTTGAAATTAAGTGTTAGAGAAAAAGTTTTGAATTTTGAATTATGGTTTTTCGCTTTTAGTTTTAACTTTTTAGCTTGTAATTAGGGCAAGCATCTTGCTAATTTAAAACTATACGCTAAACCCTGTACGCTCTACGTTATACTAAATACTAATAACTATTCACTGTTCACTATTTTTATTGTATTAGCAAAAAACCTCTTAATCAAATGATAGAGGTTTTTAGAAGTTGGTTGCGGGGGGCGGATTCGAACCACCGACCTTCAGGTTATGAGCCTGACGAGCTACCTGACTGCTCCACCCCGCGCCGTATTTTAATATTTGTAATATATATTTTGTACATAACAATTTTAGCATTTTTTTCGAACAAAGCCAAATTTACAATCGATTCTTACCTTTGTAGGTGCCGGAGGCCGGAATCGAACCGGCACGAACCTTACAGCTCGCAGGATTTTAAGTCCTGTGCGTCTACCTATTCCGCCACTCCGGCAGACTGCAATCAATTATATGATAAATCTTTTAAATCGTCAATAGCATTATATATAATAATTACAAAATACTAATTTAAAAATAATTGTAAGTATTTAAGATAAATGAAAGTTGTATTTATTTCGTTGCTCGTATCTCGTATCTTGTATCTCGTTAGAGAAAAGAGTATAAGATATCTAAGTCTTTATCATTTTTTAATCTTATTAGTATTTAATTGTTTACTGTATACCATTCACAAGAAACGATTTTATTCTAACTTCTGGATTCTTCCTTCTTCGCGAGATACGATTCACGAGATACGAGATACGTTTTTCTATTTTTCAATACCTTTAATCAATATTTCATCAGGTTTAGTAAGGCCTAATTCCTCTCGGGCAATTTTTTCTACAGATTTATCAGATTTTAATGCTTCCACTTCTTCTGATAAACTACTGTTTTTTAATTTTAACTCTTCTAATTCTGATTCTAATCTTTTAATATCTTCTTTTAATTGTAATGTCCGGGCATATTTATCCGAAAATAAAAAAACTATATACAATATTAAAAGTAAAATTATAACCCAAACTATTTTCGAATGAAATATTGACCTAATTGATATCATTTTATTTTATATTAAATACTTCCTTCCCGCGATAAACTGATGAATTTCCTAATTGTTCTTCAATACGCAGTAATCGGTTGTATTTGGCAATTCGGTCCGTTCTGCAAAGAGAACCGGTTTTAATCTGCCCAATGTTAGTTGCCACAGCTAAATCGGCAATGGTAGTATCTTCCGTTTCTCCGGAACGATGAGAAATGACCGCAGTAAAACCTGCCCTCTTTGCTGTCTCAATAGTATCTAAAGTTTCGGTCAGGGTTCCAATCTGGTTTAATTTTATTAAAATTGAGTTAGAAGCCTTTAATTCAATCCCTTTACCAAGTCTCTTCTTATCAGTAACATAAAGGTCGTCTCCTACGATTTGTATTTTATGGCCTAATTTTTGAGTTAGTTTTTGCCATCCCTCCCAATCATCTTCTGCAAGACCATCTTCTATGGAAATTATAGGATATTTATCTACTAAAGAAGCATAATAATCTATCATCTCAACGGAAGTTCTAGTCACTCCCTCTCGGGATAATATATATTTTTCATCCTGATAAAATTCTGAAGCTGCAGGGTCTAAAGCTATAAAAATATCTTTGCCCGGTTCATATCCTGCTTTTTTGATTGCTTCTACTATTAACTGGATTGCCTCTTCACTGGATTTTAAATTGGGAGCAAATCCACCTTCATCTCCCACTGCTACATTGTATCCTTTTTCTTTCAATACTTTTTTCAGAGTATGAAAAGTTTCCACTCCCATCCGAAGGCTTTCCCTAAAATTAGCTCCACCAACCGGAACAATCATAAATTCCTGTAAATCCACTCCGCTATCGGCATGTTTGCCTCCATTTAATATGTTCATCATGGGAACAGGAAGTTCTTTGGTATTAATTCCTCCAATATAATAATATAAGGGCAATCCAAAAAAATCAGCTGCTGCCTTTGCTACAGCCAAAGATACTCCCAAAATAGCATTTGCCCCCAAGCGGCTTTTATTGGGAGTCCCATCAAGTTCGATTAACAGTTTATCAATTAATAATTGATCCGTGGCATCATACCCTATAATTTTAGGAGCAATAATCTCATTTACATTCTCGACCGCCTTAAGAACACCTTTGCCCAAATATCTCTTTTGGTCACCATCTCTTAACTCAATAGCTTCATGCACTCCGGTGCTGGCTCCCGAAGGGACTTGGGCTATACCGAATGCTCCGCTTTCCAGTTCTACTTCTACTTCGATTGTCGGATTTCCTCTGGAATCCAATATTTCTCTTGCGTATACATCAAATATTTCACTCATCTTATCTTTCTCCTTCTTTTATTTATTTTTTAAAATTTCTTATTTACTATTTCAGTATACTATTTAAATAATGTTTAACTAAATAATTTTTCTATCCGCTGAACCATTTAAATAAAAAGGTACCCAGGCTAAAATATATTAATAAACTACCTACATCTACTGTGGTGGTGATAAAAGGACCTGCAGCAATTGCCGGATCAATCCTAATCTTAGTAAAAATCAAGGGCAATAAAGTGCCGATGGTGGCTGCAGTTATCATAGTTAAACATAATGATAATCCAATTACCAATCCCAATATATAATCGTCCTGCCAAACCAGAGCTATCAAAGCTATAATTATTCCGACAATTATTCCTATCAAAGAACCAACTTTGGTTTCGGTCCAGATATTGTGCCATAATTCATCTATCTTGAGCTGGCCCGTAGCCAAACCACGAACTGCAATGGTTGAAGATTGAGCACCTACATTACCACCCATAGCCATAATTATAGGGATAAAAAAAGCCATAGCCATTACGGTTTGCAAGGTATCAGAATGAAACTTTATAACTGAACCGGAAAGTATTTCTCCTGCCATACACACAAATAACCAGGGAAGTCGCGCCTTCGCTCTGGTTAGGGGGCTTGCTTTTATAAGCTTATCTTCATATACCTCGGATGAACCAACCATCTTATGAATATCCTCGGTAACTTCATCCTGTAATACATCAATAATATCGTCTACAGTGATAATACCTAATAAAGTACCTTTTCTATCAATAACCGGTATAGCCAAAAAATCGTAATCAGCAATTATTCTGGCTGCTGTTTCCTGGTCCTCTGTGTCCAAAACGCTGACCACATCTTCTTCCATAAATTCTGATATTTTAGCTTTAGGGTTAGCCATGATTAAATCTCGTAAAGAAATAACTCCAATTAATTTCTCTCTTTTATCTACAATATAAACATAGTAAATCGTCTCTGCTTCCGGGCTAAGTTCTCTTATCTTGTTTATTGCTTCCTCGGCAGTAAGATCTTCAGGAAGAGCAACAAACTCGTTGTTCATTATGCTTCCGGCAGTATCTTCTTCATACTTTAATAGTTCCTCGATCTCTTCTGCCTCTTCTTTAGGCATCAAATCTAATAACTCACGGGATTCCTCAGGAGTTATCTCCCCTAAGAAATCAGCTGCCTTATCAGTATCCATTTCTTCCAAGATATCAGAAGCCTTCTCTTTACCCAAAGCATCCATAATATTTGCTTGTAACTCTGAATTTAATTCTGAAAGCAGTTCCGCAATTTTCTCATCATCTTTAATTAATTTAAATATTTCAATAGTCTGTTCTGATGGTAAATAATCGGTTAACTCGGCAAACTCTGTAGGATAGAGGTCATCAATAATTTCTTTTACTTCCTGGACTTTTTTCTCTTCCAATAACCTTATTATTTTTTCTGACAATTCTTTCATTTTTTCTTCCATCTCAAAAATCCTCTTTTTTAGTCGTTAACGAATAGTATCAGAGCGTAAAGCGTAAAGCTAAAAACGCAAAACTAAATTCGTATCTCGTATCTAGCATCTCGTATCTCGTGAAGTAAGAAGTAATATGTAATAAGTAATGTGTGATATGTTGTAGGGGTTTGATTTTTCAAACCCGTTCGGGTCGAATAAATTCGACCCCTACACTAGATTTATGGAAATAACATAAAACACAATAAACTGTAAACTGATAACTGAAAACCTGTATTTGAAACTAACGACTAACGACTATTCACTATCGACTAGTTAAGAGTTTTGAATTATGGTTTTT
>DPXH01000118.1:4706-7991 GCA_003527405.1 Candidatus Sediminicultor tertius
GTTTTTCGCTTTTCGCTTTAAGTTTTTAGTTTAATGCTGGTGCGATACGATAACTATATACGATTATATACTGGATTCTGGCTACTGGATTCTGAATTTTATTTCTTAATCTTCTTCTTTTTTAATTTCTTTTATTACTTCATACAAGGAACTTGCCTTCTCTGCTGAAATATTCTTCAGAGGGACATCCAATACTTTTGCTTGTAAGATTTTGTTAGCAAAATTAATTTCGATTTCATCAGCAATTTTTACTTCATCCCCTGCCTTGGCAATTCGATTATTAATCCTAATACATTTAGCCAGACAGGCTTTTTTTGCTTCTGTTCTCCTCTTTATTAATCTGCTTACTTTTAAAAATTTATCTAATCGCATATATTTATCAATTGGCCAATTAGCCAATTCTCCAATTTACCAATTAGTTTAGTCGTTAGTGAATAGTATCAAAGCGTAAAGTGTAAAGCTAAAAACGTAAAACCAAAACTTAAAACTTAAAACCTAAGAAAAAGTTTTGAATTTTGAATTATGGTTTTTCGCTTTTCGCTTTAAGTTTTTAGTTTAATGCTGGCGTAATACGATATGCGAAATACTACTATACGCTAAACGCTATACGCTCTACGCTATTCTTCACTATATACTGTTTTATTCTTTTGATTTCAATTGTGGGAAGAGAATAACTTCTTTAATTGAATCAGAATTAGTAAGTAACATTATTAATCTATCAATGCCTATACCTAAACCACCAGTAGGAGGCATACCATATTCTAAAGCTTCAATATAATCTTCATCCATAAAATGACTTTCCATATCTCCTGCCTTTCTTCTGGCAACCTGCTCTTCAAACCGGCGTTTCTGTTCTGCCGGGTCATTCAATTCGGTAAAGGCATTGGCTAATTCCATTGAACTGACAAACAGTTCAAAACGCTCCACTAATTCAGGATTGTCTTTTTTCTGTTTTGATAAAGGCGAAAGTTCCAGAGGATAATCAAGAACAAAAGTCGGTTGAATTAAGGTAGGCTCTACAAACTTTTCGAAAAGCTCATTGGTAATTTCACCCCTATTTATATTGCCTTTTATGTTCAGGTTATATTTTTTTATAACTTTATTAAAATCTTTCGGAAATATCTTATCTGCCTGAATTCCCACTGCATCCTCTATTGCTTTATACATGCTTATTCTTTTCCAGGGAGGAGTAAAGTTAATCTTATTTCCCCGGTATTCAATTTCCAAAGTGCCTAAAACATCCTTCATTATATATACTATCAATTCTTCGGTAATTTGCATCATGCTATGGTAATCGCCATAAGCTTCATATAACTCCAGCATAGTAAATTCGGGATTATGTTTAGTAGAAATACCTTCGTTTCTAAAATCACAACCTAACTCATAAACTTTTTCTAAGCCTCCAACTATTAAACGTTTCAAATATAATTCTGTGGCAATTCTTAAATATAAATCCCTGTGTAAAGTATTGTGATGAGTAATAAAGGGCCGTGCGGTAGCCCCGCCGGGAATAGGCTGCATTATGGGAGTTTGAACTTCTAGAAAACCCTTATTATCTAAAAAATTTCTTATAGATTGCACTACCTTGCTTCTTTTAATAAAAATTTCTCTGACCGAGGGATTTACCATCAGGTCTAAATATCTTTTTCTATATCTTATCTCCACATCTTTAAGCCCGTGCCATTTTTCAGGTAAACTGCGTATAGACTTACATAGAAGAGTAAATTCTTCAACAAATACAGTAATTTCGCCAGTTCTAGTTCTAAAAATCAGACCTGAGGCTCCCAGAATATCCCCAACACCAATTTTACTAAAAAGTTTAAAGGCATCCTCTCCGACTTTATTTGATTTTATATAAATCTGGATTCTTCCGCTTATATCTTCAATATTAGCAAATACAGCCTTTCCGTGTGTTCTTAAAGCCATCAATCTGCCAGCTACCCTAACTTTTTCTTTGCCGCACTCACCAACCTGTAAATCTTTATTTTTTTCTATTAAATCTTTTATTTTGTAAGTCCTGTTAAAACTATGTCCAAAAGGGTCAATGCCCTCTCTTTTTAATTCTTCTATTTCTTCCCATTTGTTAGATATAATTTCTGTTGTACTCTTTTTTATTTCCACCCGATCCACCTCTTTTTACTCTTATTGCTAGTATTTAGTAGATATTATGTATAAAAAATATAATAATATAATACCAAAATTATTTTGATTTTACTGTCTGATAAATATCTTAATTGCACGGGAATTTTCTTTTTCGTAAGTCCTAATTCGTATCTCGTATCTCGTGAATCGTATCTCGTATGTATTAGTTATCCAGTTACCCGGTTTACCGGTTTATCAGTTAAGGATTAATTAACCGGTTATTAGTAAAACAGGCGTATAGCAATACGCCTCTACTTACTGAAAACCGAGAACTGAAAACTGTTAATTAAAACTTGCTTTAATACTAACGACTACTCACTATTCACTAACGACTAATTTATGGTAATTTAAATTTCCGTTATATTTATAATAAGATTATTTTATTACTAAAAGGTTTAGAAATAAGTAATGAACAAAGTATTGTTATATCTTAATTTTTTAATAACTTTGTTCATTATTACAATTAGTAACTATTCAGGCTGCTAAATTAAAGCATAGGCTATTTAATATCTAAAATTTTATATTTAATATGCCCTACCGGGACTCTAACTTCTACTAAATCACCTTTCTTTTTTCCTAAAAGAGCCCTTCCGATAGGAGAAGAGATGGATATCTTCCCACAATCCGGTTCAGATTCCACATAATCCAAAATAGTATATTTACACTCTTTTTTGCTTTTCGTATCCTTAATTAATACTTCTGATCCTAGTAATACGCAATCCGGATTTTCTTGTTTATCTATCAACTCATAATTTTCGATAATTTTTTCTAAAGCTAAAATTCTTCCCTCTATAAATGATTGCTCATTTTTTGCAGCATTATACTCTGCATTCTCAGCGATCTCACCAAAAGTTACCGCATTTCTAATTTTTTCAGCAATCTCTTTTCTTTTTACTCTTTTAAGGTAGTGAAGTTCCTCTTGAACCTTTTCCAGGCCTTCTTTGGTCAACATTACCTTCCCGTTAAGCTTCATAAATATCTCTCCTCATTAAAAATTGTTATATTTAAATATTAAATAATAAATATTTCCTCTTAAAAATTAAATATAAGCACTATTAACTTTTCTGGTAGATAATAGTGCTTATATTATATAATAATCTTTATTAGAGATTATAAGATATCTATATTTTATTGTCAAATAAA
>DPXH01000196.1:0-530 GCA_003527405.1 Candidatus Sediminicultor tertius
TATGGGAATGACAGATGTAGGGGCTTGATTTATCAAGCCCGCAAACACGGGTCGGATAAATCCGACCCCTACATTTAAAAAATACTTTATTTGAAATACGAAAAAGTTTTAAATTTTAAATTATGGTTTTTAGCTTTTAGTTTTATCTTAAATCGAAAACTAAGAAGTATAAACTGATAACTTGTATTTTTCTTGTACTTTAACTAGATAACCAAGTAACTAACTAACCAACTAACTATTTGTTTACGCTGTCCGCTCTACGCTAACTATATACTAACGACTAACGACTAATTTATACCGATATTGTATCTAATTACACTTGGTTTGTCCATAAAAAAAGAGACATGCTAATACATGCCTCTTTTTTATATTATGGTTATAAACTAAAAAGTTCAAAAATATTTTCGGTAGATTGTATATAGTATTTTGTAATATTATAAAATATTATATGTGCTGTATTGCCAATAATTTTACCATGAATTATGACTTTTTGGTTGTAATTATATTGTAGGGGCACAATGAATTGTGCC
>DPXH01000196.1:901-5408 GCA_003527405.1 Candidatus Sediminicultor tertius
CTTTTTAGGTTACAATTATATTATTATTTTACATTTATTTTTTTACAACTATCTAATTTTTATTAATTAGGATTCAATCAATTTTCTGTTATATTTTCTCATAGCTTTTTCAAAGCCATCTTCTATTATTGTTTTTATTGCCTCGGTAGATAGTTGTATTACTTCCGCTATTTTATCCTCTTCATCATTATTAAAATTAGAAAGGACATAAGATACGCAATCAAAATTATAATTTACTGATGGATTGCCGATCCCTATTCTCAAACGGGGGATGTCTTCACTGTTTAAATATTGCATAATCGACTCTATCCCCTTGTGGCCACCCGAACTCCCTTTTTTGCGAATCCTTACCTGACCCAATTCTAAATTCAGGTCATCATACACTATTAATAAATCTTGAAGAGGTATTTTATAATAAGAAACTACCCGGTTTACTGCTCTTCCGCTTAAATTCATAAAAGTTTGCGGCTTTACCAACATTACTTTATGATTATTTATCATCCCTCGGGAAATTAAAGAATAATAAGATTTTACTTTATTGAATTCTATTCCCATGTCACGGGCTAAACTATCAATTATTCTAAACCCTATATTGTGCCTGGTAAATTCATATTTTGAACCAGGATTACCCAAGCCAATCACGATCTTCAATAAAGCTCACTATCCTTTTATTGTCTATTGTCCCATTCTTTTTTAGTTGTGGAAGAAGGGGGCTCTTCCTCTGTTTCTGCTTTTTCTTCTCCTTCTTCTCCTTCAGCTCCTTCTGCTACTTCTTCCTCTTCTTCAACCACTTCTTCTATCTTGGTGGGAAGAACCACTGCAGCCACAATTCTATCCGGAGCAGTTAATACTTCAACACCTTCCGGAATTTCTATATCTCCGACAGAAATATGTTCGTTTACATTAAGACTACTAAGATTAACTTTTAAACTTTCCGGTACTTGAGAAGGTAAACATTCTATTTCTACTTTTCGTAGTTCAGCCTGCAAAATACCTCCCTCTTCTACTCCAATAGGTTCGCCAATTAATTCAATATCAACTTCTAAGGTCAATTTTTCTTTTAAAGTTACTCCGTAAAAATCAACATGAACTATCTGCTTTTTTAGCGAATTATACTGAAGATCTTTAACTACCGCCAATCGTTTAACTTTTTTCTCCCCATCATCTATCTCTAAATCTATGAGTCCGTGCGATTTAGCAGATAATAATTTTGATAATTCAATATTATTAACCTTTAATATTAAATTTTCTTTATCATGAGGAGAATACAATACTCCAGGGATAATCCCCTCTTTTCTAAGCTTCTTATTAATTTCCTTCCCTGTATTATCTCTTAATTCTACTTTTAATTTTGGTTTTTTCATCCTGTTATCCTCCACTCGCGTATTGCGTATCGCGTTAAAATTAGTATCTCGTATCTCGTAAATAGTTGTTGGTATTTAATAAATAGTATATAGTAATTATTTCCCAAAAAGCCAAAAATATTCTCAACAGCTTATATATATGATACGTTGAAGATAATTTTATGGTAAATTATGACTTTTTAGTTATAATTATGTTGTAGGGGCACAGTGAATTGTGCCCTCACCATATTATTACCCAATCTCTCCTGTGGGCACGATGCATCGTGCCCCTACATTACCACTTTATTTACTTTTTGGGTTGTAATCATATAGTTAATATTAAATAAAAGCAAGAAATTAAGTACCAATAAATTAGATAATTAAAAAACTTTTGCAAAGAATATTAACTAACGACTATTCACTATTCACTAACGACTAATTTAATTGGTTAATTAAATTCCATTCCGTTTAAATAAAGAGCTTATTGATAAATTATTATGAATTCTGTTAATGGCTTCGGCAAATATTTCTGCTACTGACAAAACCTTAATGCCGGGTAAAATCTTATCCTCATTAACAGGAATGGTATTGGTTACCACTACTTCCTTAAATAGACCATCATGAAAAGATTTTTCTATCCTTTCTTTTGCCGGACCGGCAAATACCGGATGAGTAGCACAAATATAAACCTCTTTTACTCCGGCATTTAATAAAGCCTGACTTCCTTTTATTATTGAACCGGCAGTATCAATGATATCATCGACTATGATAGCGGTCTTACCTTTTACTTTTCCCACTATATGCATTATTTCTACATCATCGAAAGATGACCTATATTTATCGATAATAGCAATCGGTTTTTTAATACGGCCGGAAAATTCCCTGGCTCGAGCAGTTCCTCCTACATCGGGGGAAACTACTACTATTTTATCTAAGTCCTTCTCTTTAAAATAATTTGATAATATGCTTACAGCTTCCAACTGATCTACAGGAATATCAAAAAATCCCTGGATCTGTCCAGCATGCAAATCCATAGTAAGTACTCGATTAGCTCCGGCAGAAACTAATAAATTTGCCACTAATTTTGCGGTAATAGGCTCACGAGGTTGAGTCTTTCTCTCCTGTCGGGCATAACCATAATAGGGGATTACCGCAGTAATCCTTCCCGCAGAAGCCCTTTTTAGAGCATCTATTATAATTAGTAATTCCATAAGATATTCATTAGTGGGCGGACAGGTAGATTGAATTATAAAAACATCTTCACCTCTTACGCTTTCCTTAATCTTAACCTTAATTTCGCCGTCAGGGAATCTGGAAACATCAGCCTGACCTAAAGGTACATCTAAATACTTGCATATCTCTTCTGCTAAATCTTTATTGGAATTACCGGCAAATATCTTTAATACTCTTTTCTCATCAGGTATCAAAATTTTATCATCTCCATCTCTTTAAATTTATCTTTATAGGGTTTTAACTTTTATCTTCCTTCTTTTTCTTTCGCCATCCGGAAATATTCGTTTGCCTGGAACGGGCAATGGCTAAATTACCTGCAGGCACATCCCTGGTAATAGTTGAACCCGCTCCGGTATAAGAATCTTTCCCTAATTTTACCGGTGCTACCAACGAATTATTGCTTCCGATAAATACCCCGTTTTTTATGATAGTTTTGTGTTTTTTCTCCCCGTCATAGTTACAGGTTATAGTCCCGGCTCCAATATTGACCTTTTTGCCGATTGTGGCATCACCCAGATAGGTTAGATGAGAGGCCTTGCTGCCTTCACCCATAACAGTTTTCTTTAATTCTACAAAATTTCCTATCTTTGCTCCCTTTTCCACGACAGTTTCGGGTCGTAAATGAGCATAAGGACCAATATTTGCTCCTTCTTTAACGGTACTGCTTTCTATTATTGAAGCCCAAACCCTGACTCCCTTTCCTATATTGGCATCGATTAGATGGGAGTAAGGTCCGACAAGACAGCTTTCTTCAATTTTAGTATCTTTTTCAATAATAGTAAAGGGATAAATAATAGTGTCCTGACCAATTTTAACTCCCTGCTCTATAAAGGTACTACTAGGGTCAATTATAGTTACTCCTTGAAGCATCAAGTCTTGAAGAGTCTTTTGATAAACTTTCCGGGAAGTATCGGCCAGATCTAACCGGCTATTTATTCCTAATATTTCTGAATAATTTTTTACTATTATATTGCCTACAGTTAACCCTTCTTTTAATAATATCTCTACTGTATCGGTTAAATAATATTCCCCTTGTTTATTGTCCGGGGTAATCTTTTCCAAAGCCCGAAACAGTTTATCCTTGTTAAAACAGTAAATTCCGCTGTTTATTTCAGTTATTGTCTTTCTATCTGCAGATAAATCTACCTCTTCGATTATTCCTTTTATTTCACCTTTTTTATCACGGATAATCCTGCCATAACCTTTAGGATTTTTTAATATTGTAGAGGCTAAGGTGCAACAAAAATTATTAGTTTGGTGATGCTTCAAAAGTTTTTTTATAGTTTTAACCGTTAAAAAGGGGACATCGCCGGATAAAATCAGCACATCTCCTTTAAAATCAGACAATAACTTTTTGGTTTGTAAAACTGCATGGGCAGTTCCCAGCTGTTCTTTTTGCTCTACATACTCTATTTTATCGCCAACTAATTCTCTTATCTTATCGCTTTTATAACCGACTATTAATAACTTTCTTTTTGCTTCGAGTTGATCGACTGTGTCTAATACATAATTTAAAATTGGTTTTCCTGCAAGATTATGAAGGACTTTGGGCAGATTAGATTTCATTCTCTTGCCTTTACCTGCTGCCATAATAATTACAGCAGTATCGTTCATAATCGTACCTCCAATTTCGTATTTCGTATCTCGTGAATCGTATCTCGTACGTAAGCGTACAGCGTTTAGCGTAGAGTTAAGAAAAAGAAAACAAAGATAAAATGCAAAAAATAAAAAATTAGTCAATTGGTTACTTGATTAGCTAGTAGCTAGTTAAAATACAAGATAAGATACTTCATTAATTCACCAATTAAAAGAAAAAAATACAGAATAATACAATTGGCCGATTGACCAAATATATTAGTTAACTGGTTTGTTGGTTAATTAGGCTAATATTAATTCTTCGATATATTATAATTCCTCAACCAATTAACTAA
>DPXH01000196.1:5746-7643 GCA_003527405.1 Candidatus Sediminicultor tertius
TTTAAATGGCTGGGGCGGAAGGGTTCGAACCTTCGAATGCGGGATCCAAATTCCCGTGCCTTACCACTTGGCTACGCCCCAAACCAAGAACTTTTAATCTTGTAACTTAATTAAAATAGACCTTCTTCTTTCTTTTCGGCCTCTTCTTCCGTTGCTGTTTCTTCTACTACTTTTTCTTTTTCTTCTTCTTTACTTTCTTCTACCTCTTCTTCTACTTTAGGTTCTGCTTTAACTTGCGGGGGTTCTTCTAATTCCCTGTGATAGACATCTAAAACAGCATTTTGAATCTTTTCTCTGATCTCGGTATTTATAGGATGAGCAATATCCTTATGGTCTCCATTAGGGAGTCTCTTGCTAGGCATTGCTACAAACATACCCTTATTGCCATCAATAACTCGTAAATCATGTACTACAAAAGAATCGTCGAAAGTAATTGAAACATACGCTCTTAATTTTCCTTCTGTCTCTATTTTTCTAAGTCTAACATCTGTAATTTCCACTAAATGCACCGCCTTTTTTATTTATAATTTTTAATTTTTAAAATTAATACGATTAATTATATTCCTCTGTTTGGGGTTGTTTCCTATGAATGCAATCTATTCCTAATGATCTGCTATCAAAGCTTTTTGTTTAATAAATTCCTATTCCTAACTATAACCTCCTAACCATTCGTTTTGACTAATTTACTCCAGATTATTCACATAGTTGCTATTACCTCCCTATTTCAGTAAATACTTAAATGTTTTTATTAAAAAACAAACACAGCAATAATAACTACTGTGTTTCTGGAATAACCTATTCAATATTTACATTTTTCTCTTCTTAATAAATTATATCTGTCTTTATTTTCTGCAATGTTATTAGTCAGCACTGTCAATTCCTTGTTCTTTTCTGTAAGGTTTTAGTTGAAAAAATTATAACATGATAGAATTTTATTGTCAAAAAAACAATACAAGTATCGAGTATCGCGTATCGCGTATCGCGTTAGGAAAGAAAACTAGAGAAAAAAGAAGAGAGAAAAACAAAAACAATAAATATTTTTTTCTACTTCTAATACCGCACTAAAGTTTACACTAACTAATTCGCCAATCTACCAATTTGCCAATTCACCAATTGAATTAGTCAGTTAGTTGTTAGTGAATAGTATCAGAGCGTAAAGTTTAAAGCTAAAAACGCAAAACCAAAACTTAAAACTTAAAATTGAAGAAAAAGTTTTGAATTTTGAATTATGGTTTTTCGCTTTTCGCTTTAAGTTTTTAGTTTAATGCTAGCGCGATAGGCGATACGACTTCATTCTGGCTTCTGTTTTTTATTTTCTTTGCTCGATACTCGATACTATATACTCGATACTACTTTTGTAAACAGACATCTTGTCTGTTTACAAAAGTTTATTTCCCATCTCCCTGCTCAATTTAGCAAATTCTTCTAAGGTCAGAGTTTCTCCCCTACGATTCTTATCAATACTTACTTCAGTTAAAATATTCTCTATTTCCGCTTTAGCGATTTCCCCCTTAAAATAGTTAGACAAAGAATTAATCAATCTCTTTCTCCTTTGTTGAAAAGAAGCCCGAATGATATTAAAAAATAATTTTTCACTGCCTACTTGTACTTGCGGTTTTTTATAGATATCCAATTTTATTATCATCGAACTCACTTTGGGCTGGGGGTAAAATACCGTAGAAGGAACAATATGTACTTTTTGGGGTTTAGAGTAATATTGGGCAACAAGGGATAATATGCCATAATCTTTTTTCCCTGGTTTAGCCATTAACCTTTCCCCAACCTCTTTCTGAACCAGAAATACTGCTAATTTTAAATATCGATTAAGTTCAAGAATCTGGCTTATTAAGGGAATGGAAATATAATAAGGAAGATTGCCTACTATTTTTTCAATATT
>DPXH01000009.1:0-2313 GCA_003527405.1 Candidatus Sediminicultor tertius
GGGAAGAGATGAGATTAGTTTTAGAAGAGAGAGAATTTCCGGTGGAAAAATTAAGCCTCTTCGCCTCAGTTAGATCGGCTGGCAAAGAATATAAATATAAAGAAGAAAAGGTCGTAGTCCGGGAATTAAAAGATGATTCTTTTAACGGAATCGATATTGCCCTTTTTTCCGGAGGAGACGAAGTAAGCAAGCATTTTGCTCCCCTTGCTGTTCAGCAGGGGACCATAGTAATAGATAATGGCAAATATTTCCGCATGGACCCCCAGGTTCCTCTGGTGGTTCCGGAAGTAAATCCCGATGATTTAAAATGGCACAAGGGGTTAATCGCCAATCCCAACTGTTCTACTATTCAGATGGTGGTGGCTTTAAAGCCTATCTATGATGAAGCGGGAATAGAAAGGGTTGTGGTAGCCACTTATCAGAGTGTTTCCGGAACCGGGAAAGAAGCCATAGAAGAGTTAAAAAATCAGGCGGCCTCTATCGCCAAAGGTAAGGAATTTGAAATCAAAGCCTATCCTTATCAGATAGCTTACAATGCCCTCCCCCATATCGGTTCTTTTAAAGAAAACGGCTACACTTCCGAAGAGATGAAGATGTTAAAGGAAACCAGAAAGATATTGGGAGACGATAATATTCGGGTTGCCGCTACCACGGTGAGGGTTCCGGTCTATCGGGCTCATTCAGAAGTAGTCCACATAGAGACTAAAAAGAAAATTTCAGTACGGAGAACTCGAGAAATATTGAGTGCCTTCCCCGGAATTAAAGTAATCGATAATCCGGAAAAATTGGAATATCCCTTGCCTTTGTTTGCCGAGGGAAAGGATGAAGTCTTTGTAGGCCGAATCAGAGAAGATATTTCCACCGAAAACGGCCTGGTGATGTGGGTGGTATCTGATAACTTACGAAAAGGAGCCGCACTAAACGCCGTTCAAATCGCCGAATTGCTAATAGAATAACAGAGAAAAACCTACCAGGGGACGGTCCTCTGGCGGGTTTTTCTCTGTCAAAAAGACGTGCTTAGCAGTTTCTTTTATTTTAGCTGGTAATCTGGTAAAATTAATATATGAAAACACTTCCTCAATTTCTAAAAAAATATTTTTGGGATGTAGATTTTTCTAAATTAGATAAAAAAACATACGCTTCATTTATCGTTGAAAGAATTTTAGAAGAAGGGGACGAAAAAGCAGTAAGGTGGATGAGAGACAATTTTGATATCGCTCAAATAAAAAATGTTCTTTTCAATTCCAAGAATCTTTCTCCTAAAAGTGCCAATTACTGGCAATTAATTTTTAATCTGAAGAGAGAAAAAATATTATGCCTCAGGAAATCATTTCAAAAAAGACAAAGGCCAATCTGGAAATATTAACCAAAGAAGCGGTGCTTAAAAATTTTTACTTAGCTGGTGGAACAGGAGCAGCCTTACAATTAAAGCACCGTGTTTCTCTTGATTTAGATTTTTTTACCAAAGAAGATATTGACACTAAAACCTTAATTCAAAAAATTAAAACCCTGGGTAAATTTTCTATAGAAAGAGAAACAGAGAATACTTTAATTGGTATATTTAACGGAACTAGGGTAAGCTTTTTAAAATATGATTATCCCCTGCTTTTTGACTCTAAACAAATAAAAGAAATTAACGTTGCAGACCCCAGAGACATAGGTTGTATGAAAATTGATGCTATTTCCTCCCGTGGAATGAAAAGGGATTTTATTGATTTGTTTTTTATCTGTAAAGAATTAATATCTTTAAATAATCTTCTAAGTTTGTTTAAAAGAAAATACAAAAGCGTAAATTATAATATGATACATATTTTAAAAAGCTTAGCATATTTCGAAGACGCCGAAAATAATCCAATGCCCAAGATGGTAGTCTCTGTTTCCTGGCAAGAAGTAAAAAGTTTTTTTAAAGAAGAAATTAAAAAAATTAATAATAGATAAAAAATTGCCAGGGGACGGTCCTCTGTCAGGCTTTATTCAACTTTTTCCTCAAAAAATCCATCCAAAAATTATTCTTTACAATTTCTTTTATGGTATAATATTAATTCAATTTTATAGGCACACTTACATTGCTTTTACCCGGGGGGGGAATAATTAATTGTTACTAAACAGTAAAAATATCCATATATTAAAAAAAGAGGGAAAAGAAATTTTGTTAGTAGGCACTGCTCATGTCTCTAAAGATAGTGCCCGGGAAGTGAAAGAATTAATTGAGCAAGAAAAGCCGGACAGTGTCTGTGTGGAGCTGTGTTCTGCCCGCTATAATAGTATAAACAATCGGAATAAATGGAAAAATATGGATATTATCACCATAAT
>DPXH01000009.1:2680-4135 GCA_003527405.1 Candidatus Sediminicultor tertius
AAACGATTAGCCCGGCAATTAGGAATTAATCCGGGTCAGGAGATGATTCAAGCCATCTCATCGGCAAAAGAGGTTAATGCCCATCTGGTTCTTGCCGATAGAGATATCCAGGTCACCTTTACCCGTGTCTGGAAAAAGCTCAGTCTCTGGGAAAAAATGCGCATACTTTTTATGTTAATCTTCAGTATGTTCGCTAAAGAAAAAATTTCGGAAGAAGAAATTGAAAGACTAAAATCAGAAGATATTCTTACCGCTGCCTTAAGCGAATTAGCCCGATCTTTCCCCCGATTGAAAAATACTTTAATAGACGAAAGAGATCAATACCTGGCTGAAAAAATAAAACTGGCTCCGGGAGACAAAGTAATTGCTATTGTTGGCGCCGGACATGTTCCGGGGATTAAGAAAGAAATAGATAAAGAGCATGATTTAACTGCCTTAATCAAAATACCCCCTACTTCCAACTATCTAAGAGTATTAGTCTGGGGTATCCCCTTGGCCGTAATTGCTATTATCGGCTCTACTTTTGCCTATTCTCCCCCTACCGGTTTTGAGCAAATTGTCCAATGGTTTTTATGGAACGGTTCTCTGTCTGCCCTGGGGGCACTGATAGCTTCGGCACACCCTCTCTCTATTCTTACTGCCTTTGCTGCCGCCCCTTTTAGCTCTTTAAACCCTCTTTTAGCTGCCGGCTGGTTTGCCGGTATTGTTGAAGCCTTAATCAGGCGGCCCCGGGTAGAAGATTTTGAACAGCTGGGGAATATCACTACCCTTAAAGACTTTTTCCGTAATCGGGTTACTAAAATTTTACTGATAGTGGCTTTTGCTAATCTGGGAAGTATGGCAGGGACCTTTATCGGCGGAGCAAAAGTAATTCAACTCTTTATCAACACCATCAACCCTTAAAATTCTAATTATCTTCCAATTGTAAACCAAAAACCCATAAACCCATAACCGACAACTTTTCTTTCAAAAAAAGCAGGATTTTGTTCACCACTTCTAATTTTGCCCCTCGCATATAATACATTTGATTTGCAATATATTATATTATATATTATAATATGAATGCAATATAATTTAGAAGGTGGGACAGATGGACAAAAATAAGTTAAAAGAATTATTAATCGAATATAAACAAAGATTCCTCACTGCAAGAACTGATTTGATTAGAAGAGAAGTTCAGGACAATATAGAACCATTCATTAAATTTAAAGAAGTGGTTATAATCACCGGCCCAAGAAGGGGCGGAAAATCTTCTTTAATGAAACTGATCTGCGATGACCTTATAAAGAAAGATAGGGTTCCCCCTTCCAACATTCTGTATCTAAACTTTGAAGATGAAAGATTTATCGAATTTAATGCTGCTGGCGATTTTGCGCAAATTTACGAACTCTTTCTCCAAATAAATAAACCCACCGGTAGGCTATATTTCTTTTTAGACGAAATCCAAAACGTAAC
>DPXH01000009.1:4512-4843 GCA_003527405.1 Candidatus Sediminicultor tertius
TCACCGGTTCTAATGCCAGTCTATTAAGCTCTGAAATATCTACCGCTTTAACCGGAAGAAACAGAACGATAACCAACTTCCCTTTTTCCTTTGGAGAGTTTTTAAACTTTAAGAATTATAGACTACAGGAAAACGATTTTTACCAAACCAAGAAAAGGGCAGAAATAAAAAGCTTCTTTCAGGAATATCTTAAATTAGGTGGTTATCCCGAGATAGTAAAAATTAACGACCCCACTCTCTTGGAACAATATTTTAAGGACATCATCTACCGAGATATCCTGCCCAGATATTCTATAAAAAAGATAAAAGAAATACGGGAATTATGTTTGTT
>DPXH01000086.1:0-11201 GCA_003527405.1 Candidatus Sediminicultor tertius
CTGGATTCTGATTACTGGCTCCTTCTCTTCTACTCTCTTATTTTAGCAGAAAATTTAGTAATTAATTGCTCTCTGATTTTTTTATATGTATTTTCCACTTCCTGGTCGGTCAAAGTACGATCTTCGGCTTGAAAAATCACAGAGTAAGCCAAACTCTTATAACCATCTCCAATTTGTTTCCCTTTAAAAATATCAAACAAAGTTACTTTTTTAATTAATTTTTCATCTATAGATTTTATCGTTTTAATAATATCCTCAGAAAGTATCTCTTCTCTTACTACTAAAGCTAAATCTCTCTGAACAGAAGGATATCTTGGTAAAACACGATATTTGACATCTGAGGGAATATTGGGTAATAAATTTTCAAAATCAATCTCAAACAAATTTACTTTTCCCGGTATACGATAGTTATCTATTACTTCCGGATGTATCTCTCCGAAAATCCCCACTTCCTCTCCTCCTATAATAATCTTTCCATTCCGTAGAGGATGAAAGGTATGGTGATTACCGGGAACTACCCCCCAATTTTTTACCTTTAACCCCTGGAAAACTGTCTCGATTATACCTTTGATATCAAAAATATCCATAGAAAGTGATTTTTCCCAGATATCTCCGCGACCAGTCTTATTTATTGCTCCGGCTATTATTAATCTCTCGTTAGGTAAGGAATTTGGTTTATCAGGATAAGGCAAATATATTTTTCCTACTTCAAATATTTTAACCCACTCTGCTTGTCGATTGGTATTCCATTTTATTATTTGTAATAAACTTGAAATTAAAGAAGTACGCATTAAAGAATGATCTATAATCAGAGGATCTTTAATTTTTATAGCATTTCTTAATTTATGACCTTCGGGTATTCTTATTTTATCAAATATATCAGGAGAAACAAAACTATAAGTTATTACTTCATTTAAACCACAGCCAATTAATATCTCCCTTATCTGATCAACCGTTCTAAGCCGGAAATTTTTTCCCTCCTGGGCAATGGTAGTGTTGAAGAGAGTAGGTTTTATCTTATCATAACCATAAATACGGGCAATTTCTTCAATTATATCTATTTCCCTTTCCACATCTCCTCTAAAAGAAGGGGGAATTACTTCAATATTTTCTCCCTTATCTTCTACCACTTCAAATTCCAGTTTATCTAAAATATTAATAATTTTATTCTTTGTTTTAGATTCATCTTTATCTAAAAGCTGTCCCAGTATTTTATTTACTCTTTTCATCCTTAAATCTATCTTGTTAGGCTGATATAATTTTTTATTTGTATCTATTTTCCCCGAGCTAATTTTACCCATAGCAATTTTATTTATTAAATCAGCAGCCCGATCCAGGGCGTATATTTGTATTTCTTTATCTATCCCTTTTTCAAACCTGTTTGAAGCCTCAGTTCTTAAGGCAAATTTCATAGTGCCTTTTCTATTATTCACTGGATCAAAATAGGCTGATTCTAAAAATACATTTTTGGTATTTTGGTCAATCTCAGAATATTTTCCTCCCATTATTCCGGCAAGAGCTATAGCTCCTTTTATATCAGCAATAACTAAACTTCCAACAGGCAACTGTCTTTCTACATCATCTAAAGTACAGATAGTTTCCCCCGGTCTGCTTCTTCGAACTATAATAGTTTTGCCTTTAATCAAATCAAGATCAAAGGCATGAAGAGGCTGTCCTGTTTCCATCATTACAAAATTAGTAATATCTACTATGTTGTTTATCGGTCTTGCACCTAATAATCTTAACTTCCATTTTAACCATAAAGGCGATTCTCCCACTTTAATATTTTTTATTACTCTTCCGGTATAACGAGGGCACAAATCCTCTGCTTCAATTTTAACTGATATTTCTTTTTCAATCTTTTCGCCTTCTTCTTTTATCTTTATCTCTGGAGTTTTAAGCTTATTACCGGTAATTGCTCCCACTTCTCTGGCTATTCCTATTATGCTCATTAGATCAGGACGATTAGAGTGTATCTCAAAATCAAATACAGTATCGTCAAATTCTATTATTTTCCTTATATCTTCCCCTAAAACAGCATCTTCTTCTAAAATTAATATTCCGGGAGATTCACCCGGTTCAATACCTAATTCAGAAGCCGAACAGAGCATCCCTGAAGATAAAACATTTTTAAATTTCTTACTTTTAATAATCCCTATCCGGGGTAATTTCGCTCCTTCTAAAGCAACTGCTACTTTATCAGAAACCTTCATATTTGTAGCCCCGCAGATTATTTGAAGTGTTTGGTCTTTTACGTCTACCTGACAAACAGATAATTTTGTATTTTCAGGGTGTTTCTCTATAGCGGTTATCCTGCCCACCACTACTTTTTCTATCTCGGTAGATATGTCTTCCATCCTCTCTAAAATTATACCATTTATAGTCAATTTCTGGGCAAGCTCTTCAGCTGATATATCTATATCTACATATTCTTTTAATAAATTATAAGAAACCTGCATTTTTCTTTCCCTCCCTGTCTCTATCGTATTGCGTATCGCGTATTGCGTATCGCGCTTGTTAACGTATAGCGTACAAGTATTACAGGTAAGACGCCTTTCCTGCCAATGTCATTCCCACGAAAGCGGGAATCTATACTTCTTGCTTTAACATTTTAACGTATAATCAATCCTTGGGCGTATTCAATACGCCCCTACTTCTTTTTCTCTTCTATTTTCTTCACGAGATACTAGATACGAGATACGAATTTAGAATTGTTTTAAAAATCTTAAATCATTTTCGAAAAATAATCGGATATCGTTTATGCCATATTTTAGCATAGCAATTCTCTCTGCTCCCATTCCAAAGGCAAAGCCAGAATATTTTTCCGGGTCGTATCCTACCATCTTAAAGACTGTCGGATCGGTTACCCCTGCACCCATAATCTCTAACCATCCACTATATCCGCAAGCTCTGCACCCTTTTCCATGACATAACAGACAAGATACGTCTACTTCTGCGCTCGGTTCCGTAAAAGGAAAATAACCCGGCCTAAACCTTACTTTCCTGTCTTCGCCAAACATCCTGTGCACAAAAACAGTTAAAACGCCTTTTAAATCACCAAAAGTAATATCTTTATCTACTGCTAAACCTTCTATCTGATGAAACATGGGCGAATGAGTACTGTCTGCAGCATCACGCCTATAACATCTTCCTATAGTAATCATCCTAACCGGAGGCTGCTGCTTTTCCATAACCCTTATTTCCACTGGTGAAGTATGAGTTCGAAGTAAAATTTCTCTGTTTATGTAAAAAGAATCCTGGTCATCTCTGGCAGGGTGGTCCTTGGGAATATTAAGTGCTTCAAAGTTATAATAATCTAACTCTACCTCCGGGCCTTCTTCTATTTTAAATCCTAAACTTAAAAATATTTCTTCTATTTTCTTTAAAACCAGAGTAATAGGATGAGTGCCTCCGCGTTCATGTTTTCTCCCGGGAAGGGTAATATCTACACTTTCCTCATGTAATTTTTTATTTTTTTCTATTTTTTCTATCTCTGTAGTTTTTATATCTAATAGTTTTTCAATATCTCTTTTGGTCTGGTTCAATAACTGCCCAATTTTTGGCCTTTCTTCCGGAGAAAGTGTTCCTAATGTTCTCAGCAAGAGAGTTAATGTCCCCCTTCTACCCAAATATTCTACTCTTAAATTCTCAATATCTTTTAAATTCTTAACCAAATTTGATTTAGAAAAAATTTCTTTTTTAACCTCTTCTATCTTATTTTTCAATAGTGCCCCCTCCTTATCATTAATGGTTCCGATAAAATAAAAAAGGTTTACAATTTTCTTCGCCTCCTAAAGGGACGAAAATTATAAACCTTTTCCGCGGTACCACCCTTCTTGATCTGCTTTCTATCAAGCAAATCCGTACTTTGCCCCTTTTAACAGTAGGGTACTGGCAAAACTTACTTTTTAAAATTTCAGTCTGCAGTTCTAAAGTGAATTTCGATTATTGTCTAACCAGACTAAATATCAAGTTAGTTATAACCTACTTATTTTTATCATAACCTTTAACAAAAGATATTTCATAGATATTAATCTGTAAAAAAATAAACCTAGCTCAAGCCTTCTTTAGCTACTTTCACCACACTAACAAATGCTTCGTGATTCCTTACTGCTAATTCAGCTAATATTTTCCGATTGATTTCTACTCCTGTAACCTTTAAACCTCTTATAAATTTACTATAAGAAATTCCTTCGTTTCTGGCAGCAATACCAATTCTGGTTATCCATAAACTTCTAAAATCTCTTTTTCTCGCTCTTCTATCTCTATAGGCATAAGAAAGTGCCTTCATCATAGCTTCATGAGCAGTACGATAAAGTTTACTTTTTGCCCCCCAATATCCTTTAGTTAATTTTAATACTTTTTTTCTTCTTCTTCGTGAGGCAACACTATTTGTCGCTCTTGGCATACCATTCACTCCTTATTTTTTATATGTCATTCCCGCGAAAGCGGGAATCTATTCTTCTTCTATCTTCTGGTTTCTTTGGGCACGATGCATCGTGCCCCTATTTTTCAATTCCGCATTAAGCGCGAAATAACAAAAACAATGTACTAATATTTTTGAAAAATATTAAGAATAAGGTAATAATACTTTAATATTTTTTGTCTCGACACTGCTAACCGTAGTATCTTTCCTTAGATTTCTCTTGCGCTTTGCAGTCTTTTTAGTCAAAATATGACTTTTATAAGCCTTTGACCTTATTACCTTACCTGAACTGCTCAACTTAAATCTTTTTGCTGAACTCTTATGCGTCTTCATTTTGGGCATATGCACTTAACCTCTTTTCTAGTAATGTTTTATATTATTTAGGCATTAAAACTAAAATCATATTCCGTCCTTCTAACTTTGGCTCCTTTACAACCTTGGCAATTTCTGCGGTATGTTTAGTTATATTTTCTAATATTTTTCTTCCTAAATCTACATAATTCATTTCTCGCCCTCTAAACATTATGGTAATTTTCACCTGATTACCTTCTTCTAAAAATTTACATAGATTTTTTACTTTAAAATTGTAATCATGTTCTCCAATATTAGGGCGCATTTTTATTTCTTTCATTCCACCGCTTTTCTGTTTCTTCTTCCCGGTTCTATTTTTTTTATCCAGTAAGTATTTATATTTTCCGTAATCGATGATCCTACAAACCGGAGGATTAGCATCTGGTGCAACTTCAACTAAGTCAAGATTGCTCTTTTCAGCAAGCTCAAGGCCCTCCTTTTTACTTACTACCCCTACCTGTTTACCTTCAAAATCTATAAGCCTGATCTTCTCTGCTCTGATTTTCTCATTTATTCTTAACTTTGATGTTGACTTAATACTTATTTTCCTCCTTTACACCGCTTAAAGATGAGCAATTCGACAATTTTTATACATTTCAAATTAGTTTTTTAGCTCAACTTTAAAATATAATTTTACTAATTTTGATAGATAAAAAAATATAATTCTTAACTTTCCTTAAAATATATAAGATACCTTCATTATTTTTAAAAAACTATAACATATTCTTTATTTATAGTCAATATATATTCGTATTGCGTATCGAGTATTGTGTATTGCGTAAAGAAAATAGAATTCAGAAAATAGAAGACAAAATTCAGAATATTATTCGTATTGCACAAAGAAAGAAAAAGAAAAGTATCAAACTTTCTATCTGACCGATCATAAAACTCGAATTATATTCACCAACTACTCTTAAGATAAAGTCTTTTCTTCGACTTCTTTTAAAACATCTTCGATAAACTTGGTTAGCTTTATCTTCCCCAAGTCTCCTTTTCCTCTCTTTCTTACTGAAGCGAAACCCTCTTCTACTTCTTTATCCCCGAATATCAACATATAGGGTATCTTTTCCATCTCAGCTTTTCTTATCTTAGCCCCAATTTTGTCATTAATCTCGTCTAATTCTGCCCTTATATTATATTTACGTAACTCATCCACTATATTTTTGCCATACTCAACATGCCTGTCGGCAATAGGCAGTAATCTTACTTGAACGGGGGCTAACCACAAAGGAAATGCTCCGGCATAATTTTCGATAAGTATCCCGATAAATCTCTCTATACTTCCCAGAACAGTTCGATGCAGCATAACCGGCCGTTCTTTATTCCCTTCTTTATTAATATAGTAAAGATCAAATTTTTCCGGCATAATAAAATCTAACTGGATGGTACCGCACTGCCAACTTCTGCCTATGCAATCCTGTAAATGAAAATCTATTTTGGGACCGTAAAATGCCCCGTCACCTTCATTTATAATATAGTCTATCTTTTTATCTTTTAAAGCTTCTTCCAGACTGCTGGTAGCCTTTTCCCATATTTCATCAGAACCCATGGCATTTTCCGGTTTAGTACTTAATTCCACGCGATAGGAAAAACCAAAAGTCCTATACATCTTATCAGTTAAATCGATAACTCCTTTTATCTCATCTTTAATCTGTTCCGGGGTCATATATATATGGGCATCATCCTGAGTAAAACACCTTACCCTGAAGAGTCCGTGAAGCACTCCGGACAATTCATGTCTGTGCACTAATCCTAATTCTCCCATCCTAAGCGGTAAATCTCTATAACTGTGAAGGGCAGTCTTGTAAATCAAAATTCCTCCGGGACAATTCATTGGTTTAATAGCATAATCTTCTTCATCTATCTTGGTAAAATACATATTTTCCTTATAATGATCCCAATGCCCGGATTTTACCCATAATGATTTATTTAAGATAATCGGGGTTTTGACTTCCGTATAACCACTCTTGCAATGTTCCTCTTTCCAGTAATCCTCCAGGATATTTCTTAACACCATTCCTTTGGGATGGAAGAAAGGAAAACCGACTCCCTCATCATGAAAGCTGAATAAATCTAAATCTTTTCCTAATTTTCGATGGTCTCTCCTCTTTGCTTCTTCAATTAATTTTAGATAATTGTCCAGTTCGGATTTTTTATCGAATGAGGTTCCATAAATACGCTGTAGCATCTTATTTTTTTCGTTTCCCCTCCAGTAGGCACCGGCAATACTTAAAAGTTTAAAAACTTTTACCTTCCCGGTAGAAGGAATATGGGGGCCTCTACATAAATCAATAAAATCACCCTGCTGATATAAGGTAACCATATCATCTTCTATCTCCTTAAGGAGTTCTATTTTATAATCTTCTTTTTGTTCTTTAAATAATTTTTTAGCCTCTTTTTTGCTTATCTCTATTCTTTTTAGAGGGAAATTTCTATCCACTATCTCTTTCATCTTCTTCTCAATAAGCGCTATATCCTCCGGAGTAAAGGAACGGTCTAAGTCAAAATCGTAATAAAAACCATCCTTAATGGCTGGCCCAATAGCTAATTTTACCTGGGGGAACAATTCCTTTACCGCCTGAGCCATAATATGTGAGCTGCTATGATGATAAATTTCTCTGCCTTCAGGTGAAGCAAAAGTTATAATCTTAATCCGGTCATTATCCTCAAGGACATAATTCAAATCCTTTTCCACTCCATTTACTACACCAGCAATTGCCTCTTTACCTAATTTTTGGCTTATTTTGGCAGCAGCATCATATAAAGTAGAGCCTTTATCCAATTTTATTTCCGAACCATCTAATAAAATGACTTTAATCTCTGACATAATATCTACCTCCTTATAATTAAACAAAAAAACTTCTTGTCCTGTATCGAAAAAGGACGAGAAGTTTAATTTAATAATCTCGCGGTTCCACCTTTTTTTGGTTGAAGTTAATATATTAAGATTAACTCGAACCCGCTTAAAAATATTTTATCGGATATTGCCCGCCTAATCTTACTATCCTTTTATAATTTCAAATTAGGGATTTAATGCAGAAATGGTATTCGATTAAACTTTTATGCAGACACTTACACCTTTATTAATATCTGCTCTCTTTAAAAAAGCTTGACCTACTGTTTTCTACGTAATTTTATTTTATTATTATATTTTAAATGGTGGGCGGTACTGGATTCGAACCAGTGACTTCTTGCGCGTCGAGCAAGCATTCTACCACTGAATTAACCGCCCGCTACTTGGTACCCGATTTATTTATTGAAATTCAAAACTAAATGGAGGCGGCACTCGGATTCGAACCGAGGATGAAGGATTTGCAGTCCTCTGCCTTCCCACTTGGCGATGCCGCCCTATTTAATTTTTATAAAGATGGAGCGGAAAACGGGATTTGAACCCGCGACCCTCGCCTTGGCAAGGCGATGCTCTACCACTGAGCTATTTCCGCAATAAACCTGGTGCCGAGACCCAGAATTGAACTGGGGACACGTGGATTTTCAGTCCACTGCTCTACCGACTGAGCTATCTCGGCATTTAAAATCGCCCTACATAATTATATTATCAAGAAAATGGCGGGGCCGACGAGATTTGAACTCGCGATCTCCTGCGTGACAGGCAGGCGTGTTAAACCAAGCTGCACTACGGCCCCTTTATATTTTTATTAAAAAATGGTAGGCGGAACAGGGCTTGAACCTGTGACCCCTGGCTTGTAAAACCAGTGCTCTCCCAACTGAGCTATCCGCCCACTTATTCCGTTTTTTGCTATGCAAGTGATATTATAACATCTCTCTTTTTCTTTGTCTATAATAATATTAGCATAATTTTTAAAAATTCACCAATTAAATTAGTCGCTAGTATATCGTTTGCGTGTGAGGTTAAAAAATCATAATTCAGAGGTAGAGATGCGATACATCGTGGTCCTTGTATATTAGATAGTACTATTTTCTTTTTTCTTTACGAGATACGCTTTTATTCCGGGTAACCGATAAACTGGCTAACCATCTTCACATTATACTATATATTCTTATGTTTTCTTTTCTTTACTAAATACTATTCACTAACGACTATTCACTATTTTAAAATGGTATATCCTCTTCTGATATTGAAGTATCTTCACTTACTGGTTCATCAGGGATGTTCTCTTCGGCTTCTGCTGGATCTTCTTTTGCAGCACCTGTATCTTTCACTAAATCTAAAAATTGTACAGTTCTGGCGTTAATTTCAAAAGAAGTTCTCTTGTTTCCTTCTTTATCCTGCCAATTATTAGACCTTAATTCACCGCTTATAGCCACTCTTCTGCCTTTTTTCAAAAACTGTGAAACATTTTCTGCTTGTTTCCCCCAGGTTGTTACATTTATAAAGAGAACGTCTTCTACGTTATTTCCTTCCTGATTTCTATAAGTCCTATTTATAGCAATGCCAAATTTACATACCCCTGTCCCGCCGGGAGTGTATCTTAGTTCCGGGTCTCTGGTCAATCTACCAATACCGATAAAACTGTTTAAGTCACCAAAAGTAGCCATAAAAAAATTTCCTCCTTTTTTTGTTTTAAATTTTATAATATTTAAGAATTCAGGAGTCAGTAATCAGAATTCAGAATATATGTAATACAATATATACTATACAAAATACGGTTCTATTCTGGCTCCTGGATTCTGGGTTCTGAATTCAATTCATCCTAATATTTGTTTTTTATTTTATCACAATATTTACCAATTTCCCAGAAACAACAATAATTTTTATAATCTTTTTAGCCTTAATTTTTTCTTGTATTTTCGGCAGAGAAAGTGCTTCTTCTTTTATTTTATCATCACCGTAAGAGGCAGGAACTGTTAATTTCCCTCTCAGTTTTCCGTTTACCTGGACTATAATTAGCTTTTCCTCTTCTTCTAACATCTTCTTATCATATTTAGGCCAGGGCAGTGGATAAATGCTTTCTTTGTTCCCCATCTCCTGCCATAGCTCTTCTGAAAAATGGGGAGCGATTGGACCTAAAAGTCTGACTATCATTTCCAAAGCCTCTTTTAAAACAAAAATATCTCCTTCTTTTCCCTGTTTTTCTTCTGCCTCTATTTGAAATTTATACACTTCATTAACTAACTCCATGATAGCACTAATAGCAGTATTAAAATGAAATCTTTCTTCGATATCTTCGGTAACCTTTTTAATAGTTTGGTGGGTTTTCTGTCTTATTTTTTTAGCGTCCACACTTATATCTTCAGGGGAAACTTCTTCCTTATTTTTTGGCTTTTTAAAATAATCGATATTATTGTAAATTAACCGCCAAACTCGGTTCAAGAATCGAGATGCCCCTTCCATCCCTTTATCCGTCCATTCCATATCTACTTCCGGAGGACCAGCAAAAAGCATCATTACCCTAGTAGCATCAATACCGAATTTTGAAAATATTTTTCCCGGATTAACTATGTTACCTTTTGATTTAGACATCGCTGCCCCATCTTTGCAGACCATCCCCTGGGTGAAAAGTCTTTTGAAGGGTTCTTTAAAATTAACAAAACCCATATCATAAAGTGCTTTTGTGAAAAAACGCGAATATAAAAGGTGTAATATAGCGTGCTCTACCCCACCGATATACTGGTCTACCGGCATCCAGTACTTTAATTCTTCAGCATCAAATGGCGCCGTATCAGTTTTGGGAGAACAAAATCTAAGGTAGTACCAGGAAGAACAGACAAAAGTATCCATGGTGTCTGTTTCTCTTTTGGCTTCCTTGCCGCATTTTGGACAAATCGTATTGGCAAATTCTTTACTGCTTGCCAGTGGTGACATTCCTTTGGGCCTGAAATCAACATCTTCCGGCAGTACAACCGGTAAATCACTTTCTGGCACAGGAACCATCCCACAATCGGCACAGTAAATCATAGGAATAGGTGCACCCCAATAACGCTGACGCGAAATAAGCCAATCTCTTAATCTATAATTAACCTCTCTCCCTCCAGACCCTTTTTTCATCAGATAATCAATTATGATATCTAATGATTTACTGCTTGGCAAGCCGTTAAATTGCCCGGAATTAACCATAATACCCTCTTCATCAAAAGCAGCTTCCATATTATCAGAGGTTATTTTTTTGCCCTCTGGTTGAATAACTATCCTGATAGGTAAATTATATTTTTTGGCAAATTCAAAATCCCTTTGGTCATGAGCCGGAACTGCCATTACTGCACCTGTTCCATAATCCATTAACACATAATTTGCTAACCAGATGGGAATCTCTTCATCATTTAAGGGATTTATTACATATTCTCCGGTGAAACATCCCTTTTTTTCTAAGATACCTGATACCCTATCTATAGCGCTCTCTTTACTTACCTTCTCTTTGAAATTCTTAACTTCATCTTTATAAGGGGAATCTTTTATTATCTCTTCTACTAAGGGGTGCTCAGGAGATAATAGAAAATAAGTTGC
>DPXH01000086.1:11600-11767 GCA_003527405.1 Candidatus Sediminicultor tertius
CCCTCACTCCTGCCTATCCAATTTCTCTGCATAGTTAATACTTTTTCCGGCCATTCTTCTAAGCATTCTATATCATCGAGTAATCTCTGGGCATATTCGGTAATCTTGAAAAACCATTGAGATAACTCTTTTTTAATAACTTCGGAATCACACCTCCAACATTTTCC
>DPXH01000081.1 GCA_003527405.1 Candidatus Sediminicultor tertius
ATTAAAAAGCATGAGGAGTGAAAATAGATAATATGATTGATTCATTAGTTAAAGTTGGCATTATATGTCCTTGTGATGTTGAATATCAGAGCTGTAAAGAGATATTGAAGTTGCATGATGAAATTGAATTTGCAGGCAGATTAATTTCATCGAGAAGAGAAAGGGATGTAGAAGTAATAGCCATCCAAGCAGGTGCAGGGAAAATATGCTGCGCTTCAGCAACTCAATTGATTATTGACAAGTGTGAACCTGACTTTATATTTGATGTCGGCGCTTCCGGGTCTTTATCAGAAGAATTAAGTATTAATGATATTGTTTGTGCTGAATATTCATTTGAATATGATGTCTGCGCAGATGATGATTTAAAGAAAATACCTGATGAGTTAAAGACAAGTACAGTACTAAATAAAGCTTCTTCTAAGGAAGTACTAAAAGAATTTTCAAATTGGGCTAGGGAAACTATGGGAATTCTAATAAAGGTTGGTAATATTGCCAGCGGGGAAAAGGATGTAAACAATAAAGAGCTTCGTCAAGAGTTAAACCATAAATTAGGTGCAATAGCATGCAATTGGGAAACTTCTTCAATCTTAAAAACAGCACAACTAAATGGGATAAAAAGCTTTTCTTTCCGGGTGATAACAGATAATGCTGATGAGGAGATGGAGAATAATTTAAATGCAAATTGGAAAAAGGCACTTGAAATTATGTATAAGGCATTAAAAAAATTCATTTTTGAAGGTTGGGTTAATAAAATTAATTAATAGTGAAGGTGTCTAAGGTCAATAATCCGGTAGCTTTTTTTAACTTAATTTCCTGAACCTAAAAACATACCAAAGAAGGAGGCAATAATGAGAAAATTATTTTATTCAAAATTAATTTGCATCTCCGTAATGTTCTTTTTTATTTTTACCGTTGTTCTGGCTCAGTCTGGACTAAAGATGGAAGATCCGCTATATCAGCAAGGGAAAATATTGGGAAGGAATTTTAATGTTATCTATCAATATTTCTCAGAAGAAGAAAATGGGAAGATGGTATTTAACAGAGGTTATCTTTATGAGAAGGTTTACTCAGACAAAAATAAATACATTTCTGAATATGAATTATTAAAAAAGGGGTTAGTTAAAGAATACGGAAAACCAATTTTAGATAAACAGGAATGGAAAGATGATGGCTATAAAGGGATGAAAGCTCTATGGGGTCATGCAGTTAGTAAAGGTAAATTAACCTTTTTGTCTACCTGGAAGACAGAAAATTTAGACATTGAATTATCTTTATATGGTAAAGATTATCGAATTTATCTGGAAATCCATACGAAAACTAAAGAATAAAAAAGGAACAGGGGAAGGTTGTTAATTTTAAGTAATTAGATCACTTATTTGGTATAATTATGTAAGATAAGTGGACGTTTCTTTTGTCTTATTTGTATAAATAGAAAGCAGCTTGGGTTCATATTATAATAATAGGGGGGTTATGATGAAAAAGTTAATATTTATTTTTGCCGTGATATTAGTTTTTGCTTTAACCGATATTGTGTCATATACACAGGAAGAAAATTCCTATAAAGAGTTTAAGGAAGTAGAATTTTTTTCTTCCGTAGTGGTGCGCATTAAAGGGGATAGTGCAAAAGGTTTGGGTCTTTACGAGAATAAAATAAGACCTTATATATTAGATCAGCTTAAGGAGATTTTTTCTCCCAAATTGAAAAATCCTTACAGTTTGAGAATGATTGTAGAGGACACTTCACTTGCCGACAGGAAAAGGTTTGGCAATCTAACTTTCATGATATGGATTATGGGGAGTGGTGATTCCATGCCTTATTACGTAGAAGCCAAGGCAGGCAATCAATTGCATAATTTTTGGGAAAGAAAGGTTTTGAAGGAGGGTTTAAGAGAAGAAATTACGGAGGAAGCTAAGAAGTTAATCAGAGAATTTATTCAAGAATTAGCGAATAATTTTTTTGCAGCTAGAGAAGGATAAAAAAAGATATCAATATGATATCGAAAAATAAAAGCTTTTATAATTTTTATTTTGTGAAATTGTAAAGTCCGACCCTAAAAGAAGCGAAGGATTGTAATAGGAGGAAATCATGACTATCTATTCTCATTCTCGCCTGGAAAACTTTAAGAACTGTCCTTTAAAATACAAATTTAACTATATCGATAAGATTAAAAGAGAAGAAGAGGGCATCGAGGCTTTTTTAGGTTCCCGCTTTCATAAGGTAATGGAAAAAATTTATAAAGACCTCCCCTTTAGGAAATACAGCCTGGATGAACTGCTGGAGAAGCATAGAGGGTCAGGTCTTGCAATATAACAAATAAGATAAAACACTTGATAATTGGTAAAGAAAAATTAAAGGAGATAACCAGAAAACTGCACTATAAAACCAAACCAACCTTAAATGAAATTTTTATAACAGGAGCTATATATAATATAAGAAAAAGGAAGGCGTTTAAAAGATGAAACATAAAAGAGTTTCCTTAATTGTACTTCTACTATTTTTTCTTCTTTTAACCGGTTGTTATAATTGGATTTCCAATACAGAATTTACCGGAACGATTTTAAGCGAAAAATATTTTAAATATGAGAACATAGTTGAAATTAAAACCGATGAAGGTTTTGGAGGAAAGATGGTTAATACAAGATTTCAATTAGCAGTTGAAGGAAAGGGAGGATATGATCCGGATTTATTGAAATCTTTAGAATTAGTGGGAAAAGAATGTTATATGGAAGTAGGTCCTCACGGTGTAGTTTTAGAATGTATTTTAAGATTAAATGGAGAGGACTTTGAAATCCCAAAAGTAGAGTTATAAAAAAATGGTGCAGGTAAGAAAGGAATGGGGAAAAAAGCAGACACCTATTTTCATGAAGTAAAAATAATTAAAAAGACCGTTTCTTTTGGAGAGCATGAATTCTAAATGAATTCCGGAGACGATGTACTAGCTCAATAATTCGGACACTTTTCGCGGAAAACCTATAGAACCTGAGGAGTTTCTTAACCAGATGGTTGAAACTTTAAATATTAATATATAGGTAGAAGTCCTAGAGGAAGACCTCGTAAAATGGAAAGCTAAACCGGAGAAAAAATAGGATGTGTCTATTTTCCATAATATGACAATCAATGCAAAAGGAGGACTGACTTTTCAGGCTGTTTCAGCAAACGCTGAAAAATAACTTTTCAGTGAAAATTAAAAGCTGGTCTTGACTTATATTTCATTGTATTATATAATTTCAGCAAACGCTGAAAGAGTAATATTAGGTGAAACAATGGTTACAGAAAAAGAAATTATTAATAGTATTAAAAAAAATATACGAAATCTGTTTGAATCTACTGATTTTATTAAAGTAAATAGTATAAAATCAGAAGTTAAAAATCTATTCCCTGACCAGCAGATTCAACCTGATTTAATCGTAGAAGTAAAGACTAAAGATAAAAAGAAGTATTTTATCGTTTTTGAAGTTAAATCGGTAGGACAACCACGTTATACAAGAATGGCGGTAAATGAACTAAAATATATGGTTAGTAGTAGAAAAAACTATTATGGCGTATTTGCCGTGACCTTTATCTCTAAAGAATCTAAACAAATCTGCAGTGAAAATGGTGTTGGTTTTATAGACCTTGCCGGGAACTGTCTCTTTAAATTTGATAATGTCTATATAAGCATTGAAGGACGCCCTAATCTCTACCCCAATACCAGGCCATTAAAATCAATTTTCTCTACCAAATCCACCCGTGCCTTGAGAGTCTTCCTATGTAATCCAAGAAAGGAATGGTTTGTAAAGGATATTGCAAAGGAGGCAAATATAAGTCTCGGACAGGCATCTAATGTTAAGCAACGACTCCTGGAATTCGAATTTATTGAAGAAACGGGTAGTGGGAAGAATTCGAAAATTAAGCTAAAAAAAGCAGAGTCACTGTTAAGGGAATGGTCTAATAATTACAGCTATCAAAAGAACAAGATAAGAAATTTTTACTCAATGGATGATGTAGAGGTTTTGGAAAGAAAATTGATCGATTATTTCAAAAAAAACCAAATATCGTATGCATTTACCCTCACATCCGGGGCATCGAGGGTGTCTCCTTTTTTAAGATATAATAGAATATTTACCTATGTAAGCAACAATATTGATCGTATAGTGAAGGATCTAAATTTTAAAGAAGTATCCACAGGCCCGAATGTCTCCTTCCTCGAACCTTACGACGAAGGAGTACTCTATTATTTGCAGGAAGTTAATGGTGTAAAAGTTGTTTCCGATATACAGCTGTATCTCGACCTTAAGGGTTATATGAAACGTGGAGAAGAAGCAGCAGAATTTTTACTTGAAAGAAGGTTAAAAAAACAATGGTAATAAGATACGATTATGGCAAAAAAGAAGTTGAGACCTGTTTGTCAGTGCTTGTAGAACTTATGACTATTCTGGGAGAGTTTCGGGATAACATTGTATTGGTAGGCGGTTGGATTCCATACTTTCTCATGGAAGAAAACCGACATGAACATGTAGGTAGTCTTGATATCGATATTGCATTAGATTTTCAAAAAATATCCGGTGATACATATAAAACAATTTTACAAATATTAAAAAGCAGAGGTTACGAAAAAGGAAAACAGCCTTTCATTTTTTATCGAACAATTCCAACTGAAAATAATGGAAATATAACCGTAGAGGTAGATTTACTTACTGGTGAATATGGTGGAACTGGTAAATCTCATCGCACTCAGTCAATTCAAGATGTCAGAGCAAGGAAAGCAAGAGGTTGTGATTTAGTTTTTAAACAAAATTGCCTTTTAAAAATTTCCGCGAATATGCCGGACGGTGCGCTAAATGAGGTAACTGTTAAAATCGCTACCGTTATACCTTTTTTAGTAATGAAGGGAATGTGCATATGGGACCGATATAAGGAAAAAGATGCTTATGACATTTACTTTACAATTTTACATTATCCGGGCGGCGTTAACGAATTAGTTAAAATCTTTCAACCTTTTAAATCCAATAAACTTGTACGTGAAGGTCTTGGTAAAATTAAAGCGAAATTTAAAGATATAGATGCTCCCGGGCCTGTTTGGTTAATAAATTTTGAGGATATTGATGATAAGGAAGAAAAGGAAAGAGTTAAAAGAGACGCTTATGAAAGAGTCAATGCTTTTTTAGATACCCTTGGGATAGAAGAGTTTAAAGAAAGATAAAAGGGTCTAAGACAATAATAATAGGGACAGTGTAGATTCAAGTTGCTAATGCAACAGTTTACCGAAGACCTCATGTGGCGTTAAAAAACCTAAGGTTTTCCGCGGCCGGTCGTTTAACATATCTTGTGCTTTTTTAATGTTCTCTAATGTTACTTTTGAAAAATCCGTACCCTTGGGGAAAAATTGACGAATCAAAGCGTTGGTGTTTTCATTGGTGCCACGCTCCCAGGGAGAATGTGGATGCGCAAAATAAACTTGAATCTTCGTGTTCTTGGTGAAAAGTTTATGTTCTGCCATTTCCTGGCCCTGGTCATAGGTTAGAGAACGCTTTAAGCCTTTTGGAAGATGCTTAAATTCTTTAGCGAAAGTTTCTCGTACTGCTGTAGCATCTTTATCTTTAAGCTGAACCAAGAAGGTCATACGTGTGGTTCGTTCAACTAAAGTACCCAAAGCAGAACCATTGTTATGTCCCATAAGAAGATCGCCTTCCCAATGGCCGGGAATAATTCGGTCTGCTACTTCAGCAGGGCGTTCTTCAATACTTATATAGTCCTGTATAGGGCAGGATTTCTGACGAGACTTGCCCTGTATTCGGCGGTTTATATGGTGCTGCCGTAAACATTTAACTAATTCTTTACGTAATGCGCCACGCGGCAAAACATATAAATAGGAATAGATACTTTCAGGTGAAATTTGCATGTTCATGTTTTCAGGATACAATATTTTTAGACGTTTGGCAATCTGTTCCGGAGACCATAATTGATCCAGGTGGAAAAGAACGTAGTGTCTCAACGGTAGATTAATATCCATTTTTCGGTTTTTGCGGGCAAGATTCCTTAACTTATTAGCACGACCTTGAGCTTTAACCGCTCTGTAGGCTTGCCTGTTTGCCGTGTTACGGTTGACTTCGCGACAGA
>DPXH01000012.1:0-370 GCA_003527405.1 Candidatus Sediminicultor tertius
AAACCAATACCGGTTCTTTGTAATTTTGTTCTGTTAATGAAAATAACCCACCAAATCCTCCAATATCACTCAATACTCCGGGAATAAAAGTTTTGCTAATTAACGGTTTTATCTTTTTAATTATATGATCAGCTAAGTCAATGTCCACACCAGCTTCTTTATAGGATTTCCCCATTTGATTAGTTCCTTTTCTTTTTTTAGCCCTACGTTGGGCACGATGCATCATGCCCCTACATATTATATTTCAACTCTTTTTCACTCTACGCTCTACGCTAAACTACGATTTGTTTCGGACAGACACAAGGTCTGCCCCTACATATTGCTATATACTAATTTCTTTTTTGACTCCTATGGCATTTCCGAGATACGA
>DPXH01000012.1:788-3582 GCA_003527405.1 Candidatus Sediminicultor tertius
CCTTCTATACTCAAATAACCCAAACTATCTGCTTCTATCCACTTTTTCGTCTCTTCTAAGGTATGATTTGAAGCCTGTAAATATTCTCTATTTGGTGTATCTATCCCGTAAAAACAGGGGAAGTAAATGGGTGGAGAACTTATCCGAACATGAACCTCACGGGCTCCTGCATCCCTTACTAACTTTACAATCTTCCGGCTGGTAGTCCCCCGAACAATAGAATCATCTATTAATATTACTCTCTTACCCTTTATTATTTCTTTGATAGGAGAAAGTTTTATTTTTACTCCAAAATCTCGAATTAATTGTTCAGGCTGGATAAAAGTTCTACCAATATAACGGTTTTTAATCAACCCTTCTTCATAAGGAATACCTGATTGAGCTGCATAACCAATAGCTGCGGAGATTCCTGAGTCTGGTACGGGAACTACTATATCTGCTTGCACCGGGTGTTCTTGGGCTAATCTTCGACCCATTTTTTGCCGGCTTAAAGCTACATTTTCTCCATATATGTTACTATCCGGGCGGGCAAAATAAACAAATTCAAAAACACAAAGAGCTTTCCTGTTATCAGGCAAAACTTTGATTGATCTCATTCCTTCTTTATCGATTACTACCATCTCTCCCGGTTCCACTTCCCGGATAAATTCGGCACCAATGAGATTAAAGACGCAGGTTTCGGAAGCAAAAACATAAGAATCTCCTAATTTCCCCAAGGCAAGAGGATGAAAACCAAAAGTGTCTTTCAATCCGATTAATTTATCTTCAGTCATCAATACTAAGGAAAAGGCTCCATTTAGTTGGGCAGCTACAATTTCAATATTCTTTTCAATATTTTCTTCTGGGGTTGTTTTTATTAAATTGCATATTATTTCACTATCTGTTGAGGAATAAATTTGAATGTCTTTTTCTTTTAATTTTGCCTTTAATTCTTCTTGATTTACCAGATTACCATTATGAGCTAAAGAGAAAGTCCCTCCCTTAAAATTTTTTAAAAGAGGCTGGCTATTTTCCCAAATATTAGCACCTGTTGTAGAATATCTTACATGACCAATGGCACAATTACCCTGTAAGGTCTTTAGTTTTTCTTCATTAAATACTTCAGATACTAACCCTAAATCTTTATAGATTAAGAGCTTTTTTCCATCAGATACTGCAATCCCCGCACTCTCCTGCCCCCGATGTTGAAGGGCATAAAGAGCAAAATAAGTCAATTTAGCCACATCTATAGATATATTTTCTTTACTAAAAATTCCAAAAACTCCACATTCCTCATGCATTATTTTATGCCTTTCCAAACTTTTTCCAATTGCTCTACTTTTATACTAACTAACCGGTTTATATTTAATTCTTCCCCCTCCACAGAACCTAATACCAAAAGAGGAACCTGATATTTACCGGCTATCTCCTGTAATGAAGATAGATTTTTCGGATTAAGAGATATAATGATTCGAGATTGGCTTTCTCCGAATAACAGGGCATCACTTCTTATTTTATCTTTAATCTCTATTTTCGCTCCTTTTCCCCCTTTAATACAACTCTCTGCCAGGGCAATAGCCAATCCACCATCTGAACAATCATGGGCGGAAGAAAGTAATCCCTTTTTAATTGCCTCCCGGCAAGCATTTTGAACTGCCTGTTCTTTTAATAAATCAATCCGGGGAGGTATTCCCTTTTCTAAATTATAAATAACTTTTAAATATTCACTTCCACCCAATTCTTCTTTATTTTTTCCTAAAAGCACTATCAAATCACCGCGATTTTTGAATTCCATAGAACAAATATGATTATAATCCTCAATAATCCCCACCATCCCGATAACCGGTGTAGGATAAATGGCTTCTCCTTTACTTTCATTATACAAACTTACATTTCCGCTTATGACCGGGGTCTCTAATACCCGACAGGCCTCACTAATCCCTTTAATTGCTTCTTTTAATTGCCAGTAGATATCTTCTTTTTCAGGATTTCCAAAATTCAAACAATCAGTTACTGCTCGGGGCAAGGCTCCTTTGCAAGATAAATTTCTGGCAGCTTCTGCTACCGCTATCCTCCCTCCTATTAAGGGGTCAAGGTAACAATATCTTCCGTTGCCATCAGTGGTCAGAGCTATAGCTTTTTTAGTTCCTTTTATTCTTAATACCGCAGCATCATCTCCGGGAGGTAGTATAGTATTATTTCTAACCATATAATCATAATGTTCATAAATATTTTCTTTGCTTGTAATATTTGGAGAATCCATCAACTGTAATAACACTTGATTATAATCATCCGGTTGAGAAATCTCGGATAAATCAAGCTTATTTACCGAATCTAAAATATCCGGTCTTTTCCCTTTACGATGGCAAACAGGTACTCCTTCGGCAAGTGATTTAGCGGGTATATCTGCTACTATTTCTCCTTTATCTCTGACCCTGAATTTACCATCACCGGTTACTCTGCCAATCACTGCGGAATCTAAACCCCATTTATCAAATATTTTTTTAATCTCTTCCTCTTTTCCCTTTTTAACTACCACTATCATTCTTTCCTGAGATTCAGAAAGCATAATTTCAAAAGAGTTCATTCCTTCTTCTCGTTTGGGTACTTTTGATAGTTCAATATCTAAGCCACTATCTCCCCGACTGGCCATTTCACATAAAGAACTGGTCAAGCCGGCAGCTCCACAATCTTGCAGTCCAATCACATAATCTAATCCTCTTAACTCCAAACAAGCCTCAATTAATAATTTTTCAGAAAAAGGATCTCCTATTTGAACCGCAGGACGATCCTCATCAGAACTTTCATTTAATTC
>DPXH01000215.1:0-3931 GCA_003527405.1 Candidatus Sediminicultor tertius
GTAAGATTAGCGGTAGCGGGATTTATGATTCCTTATCTTTTCGCCCTTGATCCCGGTTTGTTATTTATAGATAGCACAATTGGACATACTTTATTATTAATTATTACTGCTTTGGCCGGGGTGTTAGCTTTAGGAGCAGCAGCTGGCGGATATCTATTTGACCATACCAGGATATATGAAAGAGTTATATTAATGATTAGTGCACTTGCCCTATTAACACCCGGATTATTAACTGATAGTGTAGGTATTGTCTTGTTGGCTGGAGTAATAATCTTACAAAAGATGAGAATATCGAAGAAAGTTGAATTGGCATAGTATAATTAAAAATAAACTGTATTAATTTATAATTCTTGCTAATTTTGTAACTCAAAACTGTTAGATTGGGAATCTAAAAGACTCGATTATTGTTGATATTTAGATTCCTAATCTAACCTAGCAAAAATTGAAGCATCATCTGGTTGAAGTTAAATAAAATGGTCGATATTTCAGAATATACTTGACGGTTTTTTAAAAAGTTGCGGTGATTATTTTTTGGATGACCCCCTTAATTTAATAATATTGATATTTGAAGTTATCACTTTGTTAGGTTTTATAATATTATCTGCCTTTTTTTCCGGCACAGAGACCGCTCTATTCTCGCTTAATAAGCTGCAATTAAAAAAAATGCAAAAAGAGGAAGAGGATAATTGGCGGATAAAATCAATTATCAGACTACTTGATGACCCCCAAAGAACATTAATCTCTATTTTAATCGGGAATATGTTCGTAAACATTTCTGCCTCCTCTTTGGCCACTTATTTAGCCATAAAACTTATCGGAAATGTAGGCATAGGTATAGCCAGCGGAACAATGATTTTTATCATACTTGTTTTCGGAGAGATTGTCCCGAAATCATTGGCTGTTGCCAATGCCGAGATTATTTCCAAAAGAGTTGCCAGACCGATAGAAATAATTTCCACCGGGTTATTCCCCTTAATTAAATTTTTTAAAGTAATAATTAGTGCTATATATTTCTTTATTGGTAAAAAAAGCGTTAAAGAGAAAAAGGAAATTACCGAAAAAGATTTGATAACCCTGATAGATGCCGGCAAGGATGAAGGGGTGATAGAAGAGGAAGAGAAGGAGATGATCAGAAATATATTTGAATTTAGCGATACTATGGTCAAAGAAGTAATGATACCCCGGGTAGATATGGCCTGCATCTCCTCTGATACTAAGTTAGATTCAATATTAAAATTGATTAAAAAAATGGGGCATTCGAGAATCCCGGTATATGAAGAAACAGTAGACAATATTATCGGAATATTGTATGCAAAAGATCTTTTAGGTATATACCGGCAATGGTATACTTCAAAGGAGAAGTGTGATTTAAAGAGGATAATAAGGGAGCCTTACTTTGTTCCGGAAAACAAAAAAATAGATGAACTACTGGATATTTTTCAGAAAGACAGAATTCAAATTGCCATTGCTATTGATGAATATGGAGGGACAGCAGGATTGATTACCATGGAGGATGTAGTAGAGGAAGTAGTAGGCGAGATAATTGATGAATACGATAAAGAGATAAAATTGTTTGAAATAGCTGAGGATAATACGGTTATTGTTGATGCAATAATAGGTATTGAAGAGATTAATGAAATTCTAAACATCGAAATACCGGAAAATGGTTTCGAGACTCTGGGTGGCTTTATTTTTGACCTATTGGGCAGGGTGCCCAGGAAGGGTGAAAAGATAAAGTATAAGAATTGTCAAATAATAATAGAACAGGTAGTAAAAAACAGGATTAGAAGGGTAAGGATAGTAAAAGAAATACCGCAGACTGAAAATAATATTTCGGGTAAAGATGGATAGGAGGTAAGGAAATTTTGACAGAATGGTGGGTTAAAGTCAGTCCTTTTATATTGTTTATGTGTATATTTATTGCTGCTTTTTTTTCCGGTGCGGAAACCGCAGTTATCTCTACCAGTAAACTGCATCTTAAATATTTAGCCAAGAGAGGGGATAAAGAGGCCATAATAGTGCATAATTTAATTAAAAAACCCGATAAATTTTTAAGGGTGGTTTTGATCGGAACTAATATAGCAGTAATCGTATCTTCTACAGTTTCCTCTGCTCTAGCACTGTATATATGGGGTGATAGGGGAGTTACTGTTTCAATATTGCTTACTACTCTAATAATTTTAGTTTTTTGCGAGATAATTCCTAAAACTATTGCTCAAAATAATTCACAAAAAATTGCGCTTAAGGCAGCTTATTGTTTAAAAATTGCCTCTTACATCCTTTATCCCCTGGAAGTCTTTTTCAGTTGGGTATCGAGCTTTATCATTAGAATCTTTAGTGGCAAGAAGTTTGTACCTCAAATGGCTTTTTTCACCAAAAAAGATTTAAAATTATTATTTGAAGTTGGCGAAAAGGAAGGCGCATTAGAAAAAAAGGAAAAGAGTATGATTGAGAGAATTTTAAATTTAAATGATATTTTTATTAAGGATGTAATGATACCCCAAAAATATATGGTAGCTGTTGAAGAAAATACTTGCGTAGAGGAAGCTGTAAAATTAATGAACAGAGAAGGTCTTTCCAGGATACCGGTTTATAAGAATAATATAAATAATGTCATAGGTTTTATTTACGCCAAAGACTTCCTAATGGGAGATTTAGAAAAGAAATTAAGTAAAAGTATAAAATTATTAGGTTTAATCCATCCGCCTTACTCGGTTTCAGAAAATAAAAGAGTTACTACTCTTTTGAAAGAATTTCAGAGAAAGAAAGTTCACATCGCGGTAGTAATTGACAAAGATAAGAAAATATCCGGAGTAGTTACCATAGAAGATTTATTAGAGGAAATATTCGGAGAGATAGAAGATGAATTTGATAAAACCAAAAAATTATGAAATAATTTAAAAACTAAAGAAAAAGAAGAAAGAGGATAAATTATGAAGAAAGAGATGTTGAATAAATCATTTTTCCGGAGGTTTGTATTGTTATTTTTTATTTTATTTACCTGTCTTAATATAAATAATAATATTCACGCCACCGGTACTATTACTCCAAGACCCATAGCTATAATGATCGGTAATTCACCCGAAGAAGTAATTCACCAAACGGGCTTAAATAAAGCAGATATAGTCTATGAAGCGAATGTAGAGTACCCTTTTACCAGATTGATGGCTATATTTAATAATAGTGATGAAGCCATAGTAGGGCCGGTCAGAAGCAGCCGGTATTATTTTTCCAGATTGGCTATAGAGTGGTCTGCTATCTTTGCCCACTGTGGAGGGCAAAGCTTAAAGAACGAAAGAATGGTTAATTTAGACCAGATGCTTTATCCTTCCCCTTATTGGCGGGATAAAAATATCGGAGGATGGATAAATCTTTTTACTAAAACCCAAAACATAAGAGAGAAGAGCAGGAAGATGGGTTTTCAGGAAAAGGTAGATTTAGATAACCATTTGCTAAGCTTAAGAACACTAAATTTATCAGGAGGGGATATTACCAAAATATCTATTAAATATAACCAAAAATATACCATATCTTACGAGTATAAAGCCAGTGCCAATACATATTTAAGGTACATAAATTCTAAGCCTCATCAGGATAGCAAAACTTTCCAACCTATGGCTGTTTCTAATATTATAATCCAATATGTTCCGGTTAAAAAAATACCCGGTGATGGAGAAGGAAGACTGGAAGTAGAGGTTATCGGGGAAGGTATTGCCAAGGTGTTTTGCGGAGGGAATTATTTTTTATCCAAATGGGTTAAAAAATCTAAAGACCAATCAACCGTATATTATGACCGCCAGGGAAAACCTTTAAATTTGAACCAGGGAAATATATGGATTCATTTGGTGCCCGAGGAAACAAAGGTGTGGTTTAAATAACCAATAAAAGAAGGTGAAAATACGGTGAAAGAAGAATTTAAAAAATTAATTAA
>DPXH01000215.1:4306-5851 GCA_003527405.1 Candidatus Sediminicultor tertius
GTTCTCTGTGCTGATGGCAAAATATTTACCGGCTGTAATATTGAGAACGCATCTTTTGGTCTGGCTGTATGTGCGGAAAGAGTGGCTATTTTTAAAGCTGTTTCCGAGGGCTCAACTAAATTTGAAGCTATCGCGGTTATTGGTGATACAGATAAACCCTGTTCTCCCTGTGGTGCCTGCCGACAGGTAATATCAGAATTTGGGGAAGATATCCCTTTGATTATGGCGAATTTAAAGGGAGATTTTAAGATTAAAAAAATAAAAGAATTGCTTCCCGAAGCATTCGGTAAAAACGATCTTTTATAGCGGAGATTATCTGATAGTATGTTGTATAAAACAGAAGGTATAGTCTTAAAGAGTATGGAATATGAAGAAGCCGATAAGATTGTTACTATATTCACCAAAGATTGCGGTAAGATCACCGCCATTGCCAAAGGAGTTCGGAAGACAAAAAGTAAATTCGGAAGCAGTTTGGAAATATTAACTCACTCTATCTTTTTATTTTATAAAGGCAGAAATATTGATATTGTCAGTCAGACCGAAATATTAGAATCTTTTTTCTCAACGAGCAAAGAAGTTTTTAAATTTGCTTTTGCTGCCAATTGCGTAGAGGTAGTTAATAAATTAACCGAAGAGCGGGAAATAAATGTCGGTCTGTTTAATTTACTAAAAGAAGTTTTACATTATTTAAGGATATCTAATGATCCGAAATTGCTGACTTTATCTTTCAAATGGCAAACTATGTCAATTTTAGGATATAGACCCTCCCTTAATCATTGTTGTAGATGCAATAAAGACATAAAAGACCAAAAAGAGATGTATTTTAATATAAAAGAAGGCGGACTGGTATGCAATAATTGTATAGCCGTAGATAGAGAAGGATGTGTTAAAGTCTCTCTTTATTTTAATAAATTAGTAAGGAAAATACTGATTACTCCTTTATCTACTATATCCAACGCTACCATTCCCGATGAAAGGATGAAAGAGTTAGAGAAAATAACTGATTTATACATTGCCTATCATTCGGAGAAAAGTTTTAAAACAGATATATTTTTGAAAAATCTGTAAATGATTAGTCGTTAGTGAATAGTGAATAGTCGTTAGTGGACAAAACTAGCATAGAGCGTATAGTAAGAAAAGAAGAAGACAGAATTCAGTAGCCAGGAGCCAGAATAAGATAGTATCAAGTATCGCGTAATTAGTATATAGTGAAGAAGAAAGAGAAAAAAGAGCTAAGAAATCACGGTCAGGAACCAGAAGTCAGGAATCCGATGTAGGGGCACAATGAATTGTGTCCTTCTTTTGTAATTCAGCGACATAAGGCGAATAAATTCGCATCTCGTATCTCGTGAATCGTATCTCGTTAGGAATTAGTTATGTGGTTACCTGGTGAATTGGTTTTAGATAAAAGAAAATTGCTTTATAGTAATTAGTTCTAAGAACGTGACTAAAAATTTAAAGTAAAAAGCGTAAAACTATAATTTAAAATTCAAAACTATTTTGTATGATAATAAATCGAACCCCTACCTTAATTCAAAGCCAGGC
>DPXH01000055.1:0-591 GCA_003527405.1 Candidatus Sediminicultor tertius
CTAAATAACCAGATAACTAGCTAACAATAAAAAGAAGAGGGGGCAGATATTTAATGTTAGAAGTTTTTGAAAAAGGTGGGTTCTTAATGTATCCCATCTTTCTATGTTCGTTAATTGCAATTACTATTTTCTTTGAGAGGATGTTCTATTTAAAGAGTATTAAAACTAAAAGTAAAAGATTTGTTTTACGAATAAAAAATTTAGTTAAAAAAGGGAGCATTGAACTGGCTATTTCTGCTTGTCGTAAAAGTCCAACTCCTATTTCAAAGATTATGTTGGCCGGTTTAATGAAATTTGGACGGGGACGGGATGAGATGAAAGAGGCGATTGAAGATAGTGCCAACCAGGAAATTCCTGTATTAGAGAGAAATTTACCTACTCTTTCTACCATCGGTAATATTACTCCATTATTAGGGCTTTTAGGAACAGTATTTGGTATGGTTAAGGCCTTCAATGTAATAGCAGTTATGGGAGTAGGTAAACCGGAAGCACTGGCAGGAGGAATTTCTGAGGCACTGCTTACTACTGCCTTTGGATTGTCGATAGCTATACCGACTATCGTGATTTATAATTATTTATCTCACCGAGTAG
>DPXH01000055.1:994-2658 GCA_003527405.1 Candidatus Sediminicultor tertius
TAATGGTGGGGTTATTCGGGACAGTCTTAGTCAGGGTGGTGAAGTAGAATATGAAGTTTCCTCATCTGAATAAAAAGAGCGCCAGTTTTGATCTGACCCCTTTAATTGATGTGGTTTTTCTTTTATTGATATTCTTTATGCTGACTACTACTTTTGTAAATTTAGAAAATAGGGTGAAAGTTAATTTACCCAGTGGAGATTTCGCTGCTGCCGAATCATCGGAGAATATTATTGTAACTATTACTGAAAATAATACTATTTATTTTAACGGAAAACTAATAGATCCTTTAAAACTTTCCGAAAGTGTGGCTGCGGAAATAAAAGAGGAACCTGAAAGAACGGTGGTTTTGGAGGCCGATAAAAATGTACTCCATGGCAAGGTAATCAGAGTGATGGATTTGCTTAAAAAGGGAGGGGCGGAAAGAATTGCCATTGCCACCCAACCTGCGGAGAAGAAATAAAACAGTATCGAGTATTGCGTATTGCGTATTGCGTGAAGAAATACAGTGATTAGTAATAAGTTACAAGATGCAAATTTCAAGTAGATTACTGTAACTTGTTAAGGAAATAGAATCCAGGAGTCAGGAGTCAGAATATTTAAATAGCGTAGAGTGGATAGAAAGACAGTGATAAGTGATGAGTAATTAGTAATAAGTTGCAAGTTTGAAAAAAGAAGTAGGGGCGTATTGCTATACGCCCTCAATGATCTATATAAAACCATAGGACAGGCCTCTCGCCTGTCGAGGTAGGGGTTCGATTCATCGAACCCGTCAAAAAAAATTATCTAAATTAATCGGTCAATCGGTAAATTGACCAACTGGTTAACCGGCAAACAGGGTAACTGGGTAACTAAATAAATTGGTAAATCGGTGAATTGGTATAATCGGTAAATTAATGACGAGGTGTAAATAATTCGTGCCCATAAACAGATATAGAACAAAACGTTTAAAACAAAGTAAAAAGAGCTTTTTAGGGAGATCATTTTTAATCTCTATCATACTTAATATTATATTTTTACTCGCTTTCGGGAACATGATCGCCTTTGATTTCACCAGACCCTTACCCGAAAAGGAGCTTATCTTGGTTAGTCTGGTGGAAATTCCTGCCCCAAAACAACCGGAATCTAAGAAACCAGAGATTACCGAGGAAAAAGCCATTGCTCAGTTGGAGGTTAAACCAAAAGCTAAACCGATTTCGCCTGAACCACCTAAGATAAAAGAAGAAGTAACCGAAACAAAAGTAGTAAGCAAGGAAGAATTAACGGAAGGAGCACCAAAGGTAGAAGTTAAAACTCCTGAGATTGAAACCGAGCCTGTGTCAGTAGTTCCTCCGGCTCAAACCAAAGAATCTTTAGGTGAGGACATAAGCGTTTCTACTGAATATTTTAAACAGACTATAACCAGCAGGAAAGAAGTGAAGGGAGAGATATTCGAACCGGGCGAATCACAGCTTAAAGTTAATCTGGGGGAAAAAGACGAAGAAAATGTCGAAGCGACTTATGGTACTATAGTAAACCCCGGGGAAATTACTACTCTACCGGAAATAAAGGAGAAAGAATCTCCTTTTGGCAGCAGACCCCTTTCTATCATGGTGGAAAATTCAGAAGGAGCCAGACCGCAAAGCGGTTTGGACAAAGCTAATATTGTCTACGAAGTTTTAGCAGA
>DPXH01000135.1:0-7760 GCA_003527405.1 Candidatus Sediminicultor tertius
TAAATGGGTAAAAAAGGTCGGAAAGGAATTTAAAAAGTATAATTATTTTGGCGAATCCAAAGAAGGGTTGAAGACCGCAGGCAAGGTAGTTTTAATGGAATTTGCCGGAGTATTTTTATTGTTTGCTCTGGGAGCCCTGCTAAAAGTGCAGCTGTTTATGATTATACCTCTATTGCTTGCTGTCATCTTCACCGGTTTCGGGGTGATAATCTATGGTGCATTGATAAGAAAAAAGACTCAAATCGGAGTTAATGAATATACTAAATGGAGGGCGTTTAAACAATTCTTATTACATTTTAGCAATATGAAGGATTACGAAATCCCTTCTATAATAGTTTGGGAGCATTATCTGGTTTACGCTATTTCACTGGGAGTGGCAGATAAAGTAATTTCAAAATTAAAACTGGTCTTAAGCAATCAAGATATATCCTTAAGGAATTCTACCTACTTATACTGTATGACTGATAGAAGCGGAAGAATAAATAACAGTATGTTCAGGTCTTTTGATAAAATGTTCACTTCTGCTTTTGCCACTGCAAGTTCTTCTACCGGTTCCGGCGGAGGCTTCTCTTCCGGAGGCGGAGGAGGAGGCGGTGGCGGCGGAGCCGGTGCCTTTTAAATAATTTATTAAGACGAAAAGGATAAAAAAGAAAGGGGTGTTTTTATGAGTTTTATAATGATTTTTGCTATTCTAATTGTATTGTGGGGCGTTCTTACTTATAATAAATTGGTAACTTTAAGAGGGAGAATAGATAATTCCTGGGCACAGATCGATGTCCAGCTAAAGAGAAGATTTAATCTAATCCCTAATCTGGTAAGCTCTGTAAAAGGATATGCTAAACATGAGAAAGAAACATTAGAAGAAGTGACTGCATCCAGAACCAAATATTTATCGGCAAAAACACCGGAGGAAAAATTGGAAGCAAATTCAGGATTAGCCGGTGCCTTGAGTCGATTATTTGCAGTTGCTGAAAATTATCCGGACTTAAAGGCCAATACAAATTTTCTGGATTTACAAAAACAGTTGAAAGATACCGAAGACAAGATAGGCTACTCAAGGCAATTCTATAATGATACTGCTATGAAATATAATGTAGCGATAGTCCAGGTGCCGACCTCAATAGTTGCTAATCTGTTCGGTTTCAAGAGCAGGCCGTATTTCAAAACAGAAGGGGAAGAAAGAGAAAACGTTGAAGTAAAATTTTAAAAAAAGAAAAAAAGAACAGGGGACGGTTCTCTGTTCTTTCCAACTGTCCCCCCGTTTCAGTTCCAGATAATAAATTATGACAGATGTACATGAATTAATTAAAAAAAATAATCAAATAAAAAAGTTTTGCCTGTACGGGTTTTTAAAAAATCTTCGTTTTTTTGAACCCTACTTATATATTTACCTAATACAGGTGGTGCACCTCAACTTATTTCAGATAGGAACTTTATTTTCTATTAGAGGGATAATTATCTACCTATTTGAGGTGCCCTCCGGGATATTCGCCGACCAATACGGAAAAAAGACCGAGCTGATGATCTGTTTTATTTTCTATATTGTATCTTTCTTCTTCTTTTTCCTGGGAGGAAGTTACACCATTGTAGCTATAGCTATGATATTATTTGGCCTGGGAGAGGCTTTTAGGTCAGGTACTCACAAGGCCATGATTTATTCCTATTTAGAACAGAAGGGCTGGTTTAAACATAAGACTTTCGTCTATGGCCGTACCCGCTCTTTTTCCTTAATCGGTTCTTCCTTATCTGCCTTTGTCGCAATCTTTTTAATGATTAAATTACCCAGGATACAGTCGATTTTCTTATTCAGCATCGTCCCTTACATCCTTGACTTTCTCCTAATCTGGTCTTATCCTGAAACCCTGAATGAACCGGTAGAATCCACTATCAGCGTTAAAAAATTTTTTATCTATTCTATCGAGCAATTAAAGAATATTTTTGCCAATAAACCTCTCAGAAAAGTAGTAATAAGCTCCTCGCTCTTTGATGCCATTTTTAAAGTTTTAAAAGACTACATTCAACCCATTTTAAAAGATATTATTTTGGTTTCCGGAATCTATATAGTGGCTTCAATGGAGGCAACCACTCAGTTAAAAATTATTTTAGGACTTATTTACGGAGTGATGTATATCTTTAGCTCATGGGTTTCCCGAAATGTTTACCGCTTAAATCTAAAATATAATTCTGATAAACTAATGGATATCAGTTTTGACATTTTAGGTATAGTATTTTTTATAACGTTTTTTGCTATTAAAACTAAAATTATGTTAGCCGTTATACTTCTTTATTTTTTCCTTTATCTTTTGAAAGACGGAAGGCGCCCCCTGGCGGTAGATGTTTTTGGTGATTATATGAAAAGAGATGAACGAGCTACAGTAATGTCAATTGAAAGCCAGGTCGGTTCACTTTTTATGATAGTATTAGCTCCTTTATTCGGTTATATTGCCGATAGATTTAGTATTGCAACTTTATTTTTTATAGTTGGCCTATCGATATTAGTTCTAAATAGATTTTTAAGAGTGGAAAAACCGCTTTCTTTCGATATTATTTGAATATTTTATAGAATACATTATAATTAAGTTAGAGAGGATATAACAGACAATAAAAAAACAATAAAATATATATTAATGGTTGTAACCCGAAAAGTAAACAAAATGGTATTATGGGGGCACGACACATCGTGCCCCCAGGAGAAATTAGGCAATAATATGGCGAGGGCACAATTCATTGTGTCCCTACAATATAATTATAACCAATCTTATTTCCTGTACAATACGCAATAAGCAATACAAAATATAAGCAGTGAAAATATTTTTTAACTTTTTGGGAAATAACAATTAATGCCATCCGGAATTTTTAAAAATTTTAAAATGAAGGGAGGCTGCAAATAATGAAAGAAGAAGAATTTTATCAAAAAGAGCTTAATCTAATTAAGGAAAAATTAAGTGAGGTTAAGAAAAAGGTAAATATAAACAGACAGAAAAATAAAAAATTGAGGGATAAAAGAGAAACATTATTAGTTGATACAGTATTAAAAGCAGGTGATTTAAAGGAAAACTTACAAAAGATTGATAAATTTAAAGAGGACATTGAAAAATTAGAAGATGAATTCAGGGACCTTAAAACTATTATTAAGGGTTTAGAATTACGGGAAAAGATATTTAAATCGATAATTGATGAAAAAATAGAAAGTTTTTAGTTTTTTTTTCTCACGCATTTCAAGACAAAAAATAAAGTACTTAGGAGGAAATAGATGAGTTCAAAAGTTCCAACCAGAGAAGAAGCTTATCAATTACTTACTGAATATAACAAGAGTGATAGTCTGATAAAACATGCCTTGGCCGTAGAAGGGGTTATGCGCTACTTTGCCCGCAAGCGGGGAGAAGATGAGGAAAAATGGGGTGTTATCGGCCTGGTTCATGATCTTGATTATGAGCAGTTTCCCGAAGAGCACTGTCATAAAAGTGAAGAGATATTAAAAGAAAAGGGCTGGCCTGAAGAATATATTCGAGCAGTAATAAGTCATGGTTGGGGGCTCTGCTCAGAAGTTGAGCCACAAACAGAATTGGAAAAAGTTCTTTATGCTATAGATGAGCTTACTGGTCTGGTGGTAACCACAGCTTTGGTTCGACCCTCTAAAAGTGTTATGGATGTAAAAGTAAAATCGGTGAAGAAGAAATGGAAAGACAAAAGATTTGCAGCCGGAGTAGATAGGTCCATTATCGAGAAGGGCGCCCGGATGTTAGGGATGGAACTTACTGACCTTCTTACTGATACAATAGCCGGAATGCAGGAAGTGGCGGAAGCCATCGGCCTAAAAGGAGTATAAATTTAGAAAGTGAAGAATTAACCTACCTAGAGTGATGCTTATCAAATAGATAAATTATTAAACGATCGTAACCCAAAAAGTAAACAAAATGCTAATAATATGATATAGGGGACGGTTTTCTGTTCCATTTTAGTCTAAAGTAAAGTGATACAGAGAACCGTCCCCTATATTAAGGAGGAATAATTATGAAAAAATCCGAAAAGGTCAATCTGAATATCCGAAAAGCTTCCGTAGAGGATGTCCCCTTAATCCTTAAATTTATAAAGGAACTTTCAGTATATGAAAAAATGACAAAAGAAGTAGTGGCTACTGAAGATGTTCTCCGAGAAACTCTCTTTGGAGATAAATCATATGCCCAGGTCATTATAGCAGAAATCAAGGGGAAGCCGGTAGGTTATGCCTTATACTTCTATAATTTTTCTACTTTTCTAGGGCGACCCGGTCTTTATATAGAAGATGTATTTGTTTCTGAGGAATATCGGGGGCAGGGAATTGGTTCTGCCTTATTTAAATATTGTGCTCATATTGCCAAAGAAAATAAATGTGTTAGAATGGAATGGCTTGTTTTAAAATGGAATCCTGCTCGAGAATTTTATGACCATATGGGCGCAAAACCTCTGGATGAATGGGTGGTGTATCGTTTAACCGGTGATGCCTTAGGTAATATGGCGGATTTGTAGTCTCTAAATAATTTATTGTCATTCCCACATCAATATAAAACCGTAGGACAGGCGTCTCGCCTGTCGAGGTTGTGGTCGGATTTATCCGACCCGGTTCCTTATATTTATTATTATATGGAGATATTTTGAAAACTTTTTTAAAAAACAACATTACTTATATAAAATTATTTATGGTAGCCTTATTTTTTGGAGGCACCTTTATTGCCGGGAGGATAATGGCGGCAAACCTTCCTCCTTTCACTTCAGCTTTTTTGCGATTCCTATTAGCTTCTTTCTTCCTAATTTTGTTTGTCTTTAAAAAATATGGCAAATTTCCCCGGATTAACTTTCAACAATTTTTATTAATTATAGCCCTCGGACTAACTGGTGTCGCAGGTTATAATTTCCTCTTTTTCTCGGGATTAAAATTTATTACCGCCAGCCGCGCTTCTATAATCATATCTTTAAATCCTTCCGTAATTACTATACTATCAGCTTTAATACTTAAGGAAAAATTTACTAAATATAAATTTATGGGAATCACTCTATCTCTGACTGGGGCATTAATAGTTATTTCTCAGGGCAATCTCCAGGTTATTTTGCAAGGCAATATTGGATGGGGGGAATTGTTTATTTTGGGATGTGTGATCTGTTGGTCTTCCTTTACTGTGCTTGGTAAAATTATAATGAAAGACCTTAAGCCAATTATAGCGATCACCTATGCCTGTCTTGCTGGTACTCTGATTCTAATTTTACCCACTTATCAGGAAGGTGTTCTCCAAGATTTTGTGCAATATAATATGGAAGTTTGGTTGAGTGTTTTTGCTTTAGGATTTTTGGGAACCGCTTTAGCCTTTACCTGGTTCTATGAAGGAATTGATAAAATTGGACCTTCCCGGGCGGGAATATTTATTAATTTTGTACCCATCTTTACTACTTTGATGGCTGTTCTGATTCTCTACGAAAAATTGTCTCCCTCTCTTATTATCGGAGCAATCTTTGTAGTCAGCGGAGTATATCTAACTAATTATCAGGCTAAAAATATTAAGATAGAGCAAGAGCAAGCTACAGAAGTAAATGTAGGGGCTTGATTTATCGAGCCCGTCTTATCCTGTCTGTCATTCCCGCAACTCTCTATGTCATTCCCGCGAGAGTGTGAATCTATTTTTTTTGTCATTACGAGCGATCGCAGGGAGCGCGGCAATCTCTACTCTCTTAAGAATCCGTTATTTCATCACTAGATAATTTTTTTTGCAGGTAAAATCTTATCCACCTGAACAATTACCACCGAAAATACCACCATTAAAATTCCTGCCAATTTCCATCCCCAAAGGACTTCTTTAAATATAAGATAAGAAAGAATAACTGCAACTACTAATTCCAGAGTACTGATAATCCCCGCTCGGGATACCTCAATACCATAAGATATCCCGGTGATATAAAGTCCATAAGCTATAGCGGTAGAAATTACACCGAAAGAAGCTATTAACAGCCATACCTCTAAAGGTAAATTCTTTTGAAAAATTATTAAAGGATGAGAAAAAGGAAGATAAAAAAGCAATCCAAATCCAAGTGCGTAGACGATAATTGTTAACTGGTGATATTTGCGGATGATAGCTTTGCTGATGATAGTTACCAATGAGAAAGTAAACCCTGCCCCCAGGCCCATCAAAACTCCGATTAAGTTTATTTTAAGCACAGCTACCGAGCCGCCGGTTGCGGCAAAGAAACAGCCTCCCATGCTAAGGAATAAAGCTACGGTTTTAACTGGAGTAAATAATTCCTTATAAAAAATTCTGGCCATAACAGCAATAAATATTGGAGCGGAGTATAACAGAGTAACAGCAGTGGCAATAGTAGTTTTTTGAATGCAGCTAAAATAGAATAAGTTAAAGAACAATTGACTGAAAAGGCCCATTAATGCAAGATAAATAAGACCCTTTTTGTCAATAATTAACCACTTTTTGTTGGTAAAGAAAACAAAGGAGAATAAGATTATAAAAGCAAAAAACAACCGCCAGAATACAATAGACTGAAGAGATAGATTGTAATTAAAAAGAGTTTGTACCTGTATTCCCACTGTTCCCCATAGAGAAGCGGCTGTAGCAACCATCAGATATCCCTTGGTCTGTCTTTTCAAATTAATTTCCCTCGTTTTCCTTTTAATTATTTTGCTTGGTTTTCTGTAAAATCATTTAATCATAATTCTACCATAACATTAACATTAATAACATATCTAATGATTCAGAGGAGGAACAGAGAACCGTCCCCTGTTCCTCATTGTATTAACTTTACAGTTGCAGCCTGCACCTATACGCTAAACGCTATACTCTAGTTTGTAGCGCGGCAATCCCTACTTACAACGTAGGACAGGCGTTTTGCCTATCATTTTAAAATAAAAAAATATTTTCTATTAAAAAAAAGGATTTTCCAAACTTTTATCGAATATTAAGATATAACAACCAAAATTCACACCAATCACTAATAAAAATTTCTCCCAGGAAAGGAGATAAAAATATGGATTCATTAATAAATATTATTTCAATAGCCGGCCCATTAATATTTGCTGCCTGCATATTTGCGCTAAAAAATATATCCACAGAAATGAAAATAGGGCTGTGGATTATCTGTGCCTTAATAATCATCTTTGACCTATATCTAATAATAAAAGATAAAAAGAATAAAGAAGAAAAATCTAAAAGAGAAAAACTTTATAATCGCTTATACGAAAGACAAGAATTATTTGACCGAAACTTACCGGGAACCGTAACCGATGCTCTGAAAAGAAATCCTTTGTTGGAAAAACCTTTCCGCTCAGGACAAAAGTATGAGAAAGAATATAAATTTGAAAAAGCTATTAAAGTATATGAAAAATGTCTGCATGATTTAACTATCCCCGAGGAAGATAAAATCGGCTTTAATATCCTTATCGGCAACTGTTATTTCTTTTTATCTAAACTGAACGAAGCGGAAAAACATTTTAAGGAATCATTAAATATTTTAAAAAGAGCAGAAAATAAAATTACCAAATTGCCAGCCAAATCAACCGCCCTCGGCAACATCGGAAACATCTATCATAACTTAGGAAAACCGGATGAAGCATTAGAATATTATCAGCAAGCCTTGGAGATTAACAGAAAGCTCGGATACGAACAAGGTACTGTCCATAATCTTAACAATATAGGTACCCTGTACAATGAGTTAGGCAAATATGATGAAGCATTGAAGTGTCAAGAAGAGGCTTTAGAGATTAGCAAGAAATTTAAAGATGA
>DPXH01000135.1:8192-8840 GCA_003527405.1 Candidatus Sediminicultor tertius
GAAGGGATAGCCAATGTCTTTAATAATATTGGTCTGGCTCATAGTAAATTAAGGGAAACCGATCAAGCCCTAAATTATTATGAAAGAGCACTAAAGATTAACAAAAAAATAGGTTATAAAGAAGGTATAGCTACTAATCTGGGAAACATCGGTCTGGTTTACATTACTTTAGGCAAATCTGAAGAAGCAATAAAGTATTATCAGGAGGCATTAGAGATATTTACACATATAAATGCTCAGCCGCGAATAGAAATATTATTAAAACTTATCAAAATTATCGAGGAAGAAAAAAAAGAAAAAAAGGAAAAGTAAAAAATATTTTTAAAATGGAGATGATGATATGTCATTAGGGATAAACACCACCACCCCGGAAGGAATTGTTTTGGCTGCCGACAGCCGGCAATCATATCGCAACCGAAAAGGGATGGCTCGTATCGGAAGCGATAATGCTTCCAAACTATTTCAGTTAAACAGGCGGATTGGGATAATTGTAACCGGACTGGCTTTTTTACCGGAAGATGGAGTAATGAAAAGTGTCAGTAAATTTATCGAGCAGTTTAAAAGAGAGAACGATATAGAAAGATTGAATGTAAGAGATGCTGCCGACAGATTGCACAGTCTTTTTGATATAAAATATGAATGGCAAAA
>DPXH01000132.1:0-5853 GCA_003527405.1 Candidatus Sediminicultor tertius
AGTCTTCTGTTTATTTGAATTAAATATTTGAATAATGTTTCTATCTTGTATCGGTAATTGAATTTTCTCTTTACCGTATTTTAGTTTCATACACTATTTTACCTCAAATTAAAATTATAACACTGTATTATCTTCCCAATAAATGTGGAATAAAAAGTATAATTTGCGGGAAGTAAGTTATAAGTAATAAATCTAAGATAAGAACTATTAGATAAGGAAATACTGCTTTAGTTATTTTTTCGATAGGAAGTTTAGCAATACCAGATACTACAAAAAGATCAAGTCCAACTGGTGGGGTAATACAACCAATAGCTAAATTCACTATCATAAGTACTCCAAAAAATATCGGATTTATCCCAAATGAAAGGGCTACAGGAAAAAGAATGGGAACTAATATAACTACTGCTGCAGAAGCGTTTATTAGAGTACCAACAAATAATAATAATACATTAACTAACATTAAAAATACAATAGGATTGGTACTAATTGAAGTCATAAAAGTTGCTACTTTATGTGGTACTTGGGCATTAGTTAAAATCCAACCAAAAAGATTCGCCCCTCCGACAATAAACATAATAACTGTAGTACTTACAGCCGCTTTTAATATTACAGACGGTAATTTTTTTAAAGTTAACTCTTTATAGACAAACATACCAATAATTAATCCATATACTGCCGCTACTGCTGCAGCTTCAGTAGGAGTAAATATTCCTCCATATATTCCTCCTAAAATAATTACAGGCATCATTAAAGCTAAAAAACTGTCTCTAAATGATTTAAGAATATTTAACAAAGAAAGCTTGCCTTTACTTTGAATGCCTTTCTTTTTACAAAGAAAATAACTAAGTATACACATCGATACCCCCATAATTATTCCAGGTGCAAATCCTCCCAAAAAGAGATCTCCAATAGAAACCCCAGCTGTTACTCCAAAAACTACCAAGGTAATACTAGGAGGAATAACTATACCCGTTGTCCCTCCTGAGGCTATAATAGCTGCGGCAAAATCTCTTTTATAGCCAGTTTTTTCCATTTCATCAAATAAGGTAGAACCAAGAGCTGCAGTAGTTGCTGCAGAAGAACCAGAGATAGCTGCAAAAAACATTCCGGTTACAGATACCACTAAAGCTAATCCGCCTCTGATAAATCCTACTAGTGAATTGGCAAAATTTACTAATCTTCTAGTAACTCCTCCGGAAGCCATAAATGAACCAGCTAACATAAAAAACGGTATTGCCATAAAAGAAAAAGAATCTATTGCGGTAAACATCCTCTGTGTAACAACAATCAGAGGTAACTTCATAATAGTATAAATTACTACTGCAGATGACAACCCTAATGCTGCCCCAATTGGCACCCCAATAAGTAATAAAAATGCAAAACTACCAAATACTAACCATAAAAACAATACTGTTTCACCTCGATTTCCCCATTTATTTTCAATTTAACTGTCTGACTTTAAAGTATCAATAATTAAAATTAATATATTGCAAAACATTACAAAGGAAGCTGCAGGGATTGCAAAATATACATAAGACATAGGAATTCTTAAAGCAGGAGAAAGTTGATAAGAAGTTAATATCATCATTTTTAAACCTTGAAAAAATAAAATTATTACAAATAAAAGAGTACAAATATAAGCAGTTATCTTGGTATATTTAGCTACTCTTCCTTTTAATTTTTGTGTCAATACTCCCATTACAATATGGCTGTTTTCTCTTGCTACTACTGCGGTTCCAAAAAATACTGTATATACAAATAGATATCTTGCTAATTCTTCAGAAAAAGTTAAAGAATGATGTAACACATAGCGAAAAATAACTTGGGAAAAAATAGCAAATAACATTGTAGTTATAGAAACAATTAAACCCCATTGTAAATATTTATTTATCCTGTCAATAAAATTCCTCAACCCTCTTCATCTCCTTCAAAATACAAATCAGTGAGCAAAGGAAATAAATATCCTTTGCTCACTATAAAATAAATTAAAGTAAATATCTATAGATATTTCTCATATTCTGCGCACTCTTCTGGTGATATATTTACTATCCTTTCAATATTTTCTTTTCCTACTTGATCTTCAAACATTTTCCATACTACGGCAGTTGCTTTTCTAAAGGGTTCTTTATCAACTTCAATTATTTCACATTTACCACTTTCTATTACATTTTTCCAAAAACCTTTATCTAACTCAACACATTTACTACGATGCCAGTCTAAAGCTTCAACAGCACTTTGCATTATTGCTTCTTGGTATTCAGGTGATAATTTATTCCAGGTAATCATACTAATCAATAATGGTTCAGCAGAATATGTATGACCAGTTAAAGATATATATTTTTGAACTTCAAAAAATCTTTTTGTCCAAATATGGGATACGGGATTTTCCTGTCCATCAACTGTTCCCTGTTGTAAGGCAGTAAAAAGTTCTCCAAAAGCCATAGGTGTTGGATTTGCTCCTAATGCCTTCATCATTTCTATATATACTGGTTGTTCCATTACTCTAATTTTTAAACCCTTCATATCCTCTGGAGTTCTTACTGGCCTTATATTATTAGTAAGGTGCCTTACCCCATTTTCGAAAAAGGCTAATAATTTCATTCCTTTAGCTTCCAAATCTTTACCCATTTCCATCCCAATGGTATCTAAGGCTTTATAAGTATGAGGTATATCTCTAAATATAAAAGGTAAATCGAATATTGCCATTTTAGGAAGGAAATTTGCTAAAACAGCTGTACTGGTTAAAGTCATATCCACTGTACCAAAAGTCAACCCTTCTACCAAATCTCTTTGGTTACCCAACTGACTGCTAGGAAAAATTTGAATTTCAACTTCTCCATTGGTCTTTTCTTTAACTAATTCGGCAAATTTTACTGCAGCTTGAGCGTAAGGTTTTTCGGGATTAGCTATATGTCCTAATTTTAAGACAAATTTTGGTTCAGCAAAAACAAAGCTACCTACTAATAATAAAGTTACTAAACTAATTATAACTATTAAAGATATTTTTTTCATTTTTTTCCTCCTTTAATTTTTAATTTTATTTGACTTTAAAAATTTACTTATACAGAAAATAATTAACTTACCACCTCCCTTAAATTATTTATTCTTTACTCAATGCTGTGTGATTATTCTATTTTTATATATAGTCAAATAATAATTTTTATATTCTCGCTACTCCACTCTCTATTGCAGCTTGGGCTACTGCCTCTGCTTCTCTTTCTACCACCAGGGGATTAAAGACATTGGAGATGATATTTTCTTCGTTTAGCTCATCATCTGGGATAATGGAGGCAATGGCTTTAGCAGCAGCTATTTTCATCTCTTCATTTATATCTCTGGCTCTTACTTTGAGGGCACCTTTAAAGATAGCCGGGAAACCAAGACAATTGTTCACTTGGTTGGGGAAGTCAGAACGACCAGTAGCTATGATACGAGCTCCAGCTTCTTTGGCCTCATCAGGCATAATCTCGGGGATGGGATTGGCCATAGCAAAGATGATGGGATCAGAAGACATTGATTTTACCATTTCTGATTTTAGGGCTCCTGCTACCGATAAGCCGATAAATATATCAGCTCCTTTTATGGCATCAACCAAGGCTCCCTTAATCATCTCTTTATTAGTCATTTTGGCCATCTCTTCTTTGGCTGGATTCATATTTTCTTTTCTACCTTCATAGATAATTCCTTTGGAATCACATAAAATAGCATTTTTTACTCCTGCAGACATAAGGAACTTTAGTACAGCAATGGCAGCTGCTCCGGCACCATTTACTACTATTTTAATCTTATCTATATCTTTGCCTACTATCTTTAGGGCATTAAGTAGGCCAGATAAGACGATCACGGCAGTACCATGTTGGTCATCGTGGAATACAGGGATGTCTAAGATCTCTTTCAGTCTTCTTTCTATCTCAAAACAGCGGGGAGCAGAGATATCCTCTAAGTTGATCCCTCCAAAACTGGGGGCAAGGAGAGTTACTGCTTCTACAATCTTATCTGGGTCTTTGGTGGCAAGACAGATAGGGAAGGCATCTACTCCGGCAAAGTACTTAAAGAGGACGGCCTTTCCTTCCATTACCGGAAGAGCAGCTTCAGGACCAATATCGCCAAGACCCAAGACGGCAGTTCCATCAGATACTACAGCTACCATATTTCCTTTAGTGGTATATTTGTAGACATCAGAAATATTTTGATGAATCTTTCTGCAAGGTTCGGCTACCCCCGGGGTATAGACTACGGCTAAATCGTGCATATCTTTTATCTTGGTCTTACTTATTACTTCGATCTTTCCTTTGTTTTCTTCGTGTAGTTTTAAGGCTTCTTCGTTGAGATTCATTTATTATAATCTCCTTTTCATTTATTATTTATATAATAATCTATTTTTTTCTGTTAAATTTATATTCTTTTTTAAATTACGAAATAAGTTCCGCAAAGTTTATTATGGAACTTCTTTTGTTTCTATTCACAATAGCAAATAAAAAATTTCACAGCGTATACAAAATTGGTTGCTGTTCTTTGACAAAATATGCTTAAAGCATATATATTAATTGATGTTGCGTGATAGACCTTATTGTGTTAGCGTGTTCAACACGCTAAGGAGGGTCTATTATGCGAAAAAAACATTGTATTTTCTGTAATAGTCTTAATACCAAAAGGTACGGAACTAGGTCTAAGAAGAGAAACACATCTTTTGGCAAAAGGAACCTGTACTACCAACGCTGGTACTGTAATGATTGCAAACGAGCCTTTAAGCCTGACCAGGATCATCCGGTCAATTTCTCTATGCAAATAAGAGCCTGTGAACTGTACTATGATTCTGAAGCAAGCTACCGAGCAGTAAGCCGACAATTAGGAATCGCCCCTTACCGAATCTTTAAGATCATCAATACCTTAGGGGCTAATTGCAAGTCTACAGTAGATGTGGCTTGTGGACTTAAACCTCGATGGTCCGGTTATCTTTTCATCGATGAAAAGAGTATCTTCATCAAAGGTGTGGAATGGTTCCTGCTTTTAGCTGTAGATCTAAAGACCCAAGATATCGTTCACTGGGATTTAGTCTCAAGAGAAAATGAAGTAAATGTCGCCTGGTTTCTCATTATTATCAAGATGGTAATAAAATATCCTTTTAAAGGGGTTATAAGTGATCTTTTACCCGAATTCTTCGGAACTGTCCGCTGGCTTTTACCAGGAATACCTCATCAGTTCTGTACCTACCATGCCTATCGGGCAACAGAGTTCTACCTTAAGTATCACTATACAGGAGGTAATAGACTTTGGGCTGAAAGATTCCTTCTTATTACCAGGATCATCTGTAGGTGTAAGGCCTTGTCTACCGCTTTAAGGGCAATAGGTTATCTAGAACGCCATCAAGATGAGCTGAGGCAGGCCAAGCTCATTAAAAGAATGAATATCTTAAGAATCAGATTCCCTAATCTTATTAAACGTTTCAAAGATCATAATTTACGACCAGATAATAATATTGTGGAAAATGTCATCAAACAACTCAATCAAAAATTCAAGAAGGTTGCCGGATTCGAATTCTATGAGACGGCTTATAACTCTATTAAACTCTTAGTTATGCGTTACCGTTTTCATACCTTTAACTGTTCTAGGATACCCGGCAACAATGGAAAATCTCCCCTTGAATTGGCTGGAATAGATGCCAGTAATATCAACTGGGTACGTTTTTCGCAAAAGTGTTGATTGTGGATAGTGACGTAATGTGGATAACTCCTAAAGAGTTACCCCCATTACTTGGACAACCCTTCAGGTTGCCCACACTCTCCACAATACTACTACTATTTTTTAATTTTAAAAAAGAACTAAAAGATTAAATAGCAACCAAAATCGTAT
>DPXH01000132.1:6161-8408 GCA_003527405.1 Candidatus Sediminicultor tertius
AAATCGTATACGCTGCCAAAAATTTTATATTTTAAAGAATTTATTGATTTGCATATTTTGGAGGTTCTATTTCGTATAGATTGCGACCATCAGAATCTATAACCACTATTGCAGGAAATTTTTCTACGTAAAATCTATAAATTGCTTCTGTTCCTAAATCCTCATAAAAAACTACTTCTGATTCCTTAATGCTTTTAGAAATCAAAGCTGCAGCTCCTCCTATGGTTGCAAAATAAATCGCTTTATTTTTCTTAATACTCTCAATTACTTCTTTGGAGCGAAGCCCTTTACCAATCATTCCTTTAAGTCCTTTATCTAATAAAGGAGGAGTATAAGGATCCATTCGATAACTAGTAGTAGGTCCTACAGAACCACATGGATATCCAGGCTTAGCTGGAGTCGGTCCAGCATAAAAAATGATCTGTCCTTTAATTTGAATTGGAAGTTTTTTACCTTTATTAATTATCTCAAAAATCCTCCTATGGGCAACATCTCTGGCGGCATAGATATACCCAGTTATACTTACTAAATCTCCAGCTTTTAATTGTATAACTTTTTCCTCATATAAAGGGGTGGTTATTTTTATCGCTTCTTTCATAATTTTTCTTCTTGGTTTAAAATATTTGTTTTTATAATATTCCTTCTGTATGTCGAGCAGCATGGCAGCAAACATTTACTGCTACCGGAAGTCCAGCAATATGAGTAGGTGAATAATCTATATGTACTGCTAAGGAGGTAATCTTTCCTCCCAGGCCGGCAGGACCAATTCCTAAATTATTTATTTTTTTTAATATTTCTCTCTCCATGGCTGCATATTTCTCATTTTTATTATAACTGCCTATCTTACGAGCAATAGCTTTTTTAGCTATCACCATAGCTTTATCCGCAGTACCTCCAATCCCCACTCCTATAATAGTAGGAGGACAGGGGTTGGGACCGGCTTTTCTTACTGTCTCTACAATGAAATTTACTATCCCTTCGGGTCCATCATCTGGTTTTAGCATGGCAAGAGCACTCATATTTTCACTACCGAACCCTTTAGGCATTACTGTAAATTTAATTTTATCTCCCGGTACTATATCGGTAAAGATAATTGCGGGAGTATTGGTCTTAGTGTTCTTTCTTTCAAAGACAGGATCATCTACTACCGATTTTCGGAGATATCCTTCCTGATAAGCCTCTTTAACTCCCTGGTTTATGGCCTTGGTAAAATCACCACCTACTAAATGAACTTCTTGTCCTATATCTACAAATACTACTGCTAATCCCGTGTCCTGACAGATAGGCACCTCTTCTTTTGAGGCAATTTTGTTGTTTTCTATAATCATTTTTAAAACAATTTTGCCTAGAGGAGATATTTCCTCTTTTAAGGCTTTTTCTAATCGCAGAAGAAAATCCTGATTTATGTGATAGTTGGCCTTAAGAAATAGTTTTTTTACCTTGTCTTTGATTTGCGTTACTTTAATTTTACGCATCTTTATTATTGTCTTCCTCTTCAACCTCATGTTCTAAAATGTTTTTCAAAACATTTTTAATGTGTATCTGACTTAATCTATCTGCTTGCTCTGAATCTTTTCTTTTTAAAGCTTTTAAAATTTCTTTATGTTCTTTTAGAGAATATTTAAGTCTTCCGGGAATACTTAGTGACCTTATCCTATATCTATGAGCCTGGTCACTTAAGTTTTTACGAATCTGAACCAATCGACTATTTCCACATATATCTAAAATTATTTCATGAAACTCGGCATCTATTTCACTAAAGGATAAAGAATCATTTTTTTTAGCATAATATTCCATCTGATCAATATATTTTTCTAATTCTTTAATTTCTTCTTTTCTAATTAGTTTAGCTGCTAAACGAGCAGCTAAACCTTCCAAAACACCACGAATTTGCAAAACCTCTTGAACATCCTCAACGGAAGCATTGCTAACTACTACCGCTTGATTGGGATTCATCTTAACAAACCCCTCAGCAGCCAATTCCTTTAAGGCTTCCCTTACTGGAGTCCGACTCACCCCCATCTGCTCAGCAATTTTTCCTTCTGATAGCTTAGTTCCCGGTTTTAATGACCCTTTAATAATTTCTGTTTTTAATGCCCGATAAACTTTTTGGCTTAATAATTCATATCCTTCTATTTTTAAATTATTTTCCACTCTCAATGTCTCCCTATCCTAAAGTATAATCTATTTCATGTTTTGGAATTTAGATTTAAGCTGGATAATTGTATACATTATACATTATACATT
>DPXH01000091.1 GCA_003527405.1 Candidatus Sediminicultor tertius
CCTACCGTCTTTATCGGTAGTAGAATCCCAAAAGATTGCCAGACTTTTTTATATAAAGCACTCTTTTTTACTTCCTGCTTAATTATCTCATCTGTTTCTCTTAAAATATCTAACCCTTTTTTTTCTACAGGACCAATTATTCTGATAGATAACCCCGGCCCAGGGAAGGGCTGTCTCCATATTACTTCTTCGGGAAATTTTAGCTTTTTCGCTACTTTTCTCACTTCATCCTTAAACAAATATTTTAAGGGCTCCAGGACTTTGAGTTGCATTTCATCAGGCAATCCACCTACATTGTGATGAGATTTAATCATTGAAGAAGGGCCTTCTAAAGAAATACTCTCTATCACATCGGGGTAGAGAGTCCCTTGTAATAAATATTCTACCTTACCGATAACTTTTGCCTTCTCCTCAAACACTCGTATAAATTCTTCCCCAACAATCTTTCTCTTTGCTTCAGGGTCGCTTACCCCTTTTAATTTCTCTAAAAATCTCTCAGAAGCATCAACATAGGTTAACTTTATTTTAAAATTATCTTTAAATCTTTTCTGTACTTCTTCTGCTTCTCCCTTTCTTAATAGGCCATTATTTATAAAGATACAGTGTAATTGATCACCAATAGCCTTGTGGGTCAATACTGCTGCTACCAGTGAATCTATTCCTCCGCTTACTCCGGCTACCACTTTACCTTTTCCAACTTTTTCTTTAATCTCCTCTACGGATTGCTGTATAAAAGATTGTAAATTCCAACTAGGCTTGCACTGGCATATCTTATAAAGGAAGTTTTTAAATATCTCTTTTCCTAAAGGCGTATGTGTGACTTCAGGGTGAAATTGGATTCCGTAAATTTTCTTTTCTCTATTTAACATGGCGGCAACTTTGGTATTTTCACTTTGGGCAATAACTTCAAAATTCGGAGGAATATTCTCTATTAAATCCTGGTGGCTCATCCAACAAGTAGTGTTGACAGGAATCCCATAAAAAATATCTTCTCGACTATCCAAAACAACATTGATTCTGCCATATTCTGCCTGAGATGTTTTTATCACTTTCCCTCCTGAAAATTGGGCAATCAGTTGAGCGCCATAACAAATTCCTAATATAGGTATACCTAATTCAAATATCTTTTTATCGCACACCGGTGCTTGTTCTTCATATACGCTTGCTGGTCCTCCGGAGAGGATAATCCCTTTGGGTGGCTCCTTTTGCACTCTTTCCAAATCAACAGAATAAGGAAGTATCTCCGAATAAACCTTAGCTTCCCTTACCCTGCGGGCAATCAACTGAGTATATTGTGAACCAAAATCCAAGATAGCGATATAATCTCTCTTTTTCCCCTTTTTCAAATAAATCCCTCCAATTTATTGTTTTTAAATTTTAATAGCATACTCTATAGTATTTTAATAATCCACTTACAAAATTTAAGTTAACCGTTAGTTAATATTCTAGCGTATAGGATAAATTAATAAACTAAAAACGCAAAGCGAAAAACCATAAAAGTATCGAGTATATAGTATCGAGTATCGAGTTAAGAAAGAGAGGAAAAGATACAAAAAAGGGTTACAATAATTTGTCATTGCGATCGATAGCGAAGCAATCTCAAGTCCTTACAAATCAAGGGATTGCTTCCCCCGCTTTCGCGAGGGCAGGCTTACTTTGCTATTCGCAATGACAGAACTGAATGTAAATAGCATTCCTCTTTCTATCTAACTACCCTATCAAAGTTTACACTAATACCATAATCATCATTAAAGAATTTTCTACTTCTTAGTTCTTACTTCTCTACTTCTCTTTCCTAAACCAGCTAACCAGTTCACTATCTAACCAAATAACAAGTGAAGTAATGTGTAACATGCAATAAGTACCTGTTTTCATAATTTCAGAAATTTAATCTTATTACTCATTACATATTATTTATTACTGTATTTTATGCGAGACACGATTCACGAGATACGAGATACAAATTAAGGCTTACGTAAAAAGGAAATTCCTATACAATTATATTATTCACAGTAACAATTATAACATATCTTTAATCAGTAACCATATTTATTTAAAATTTTTAAATTATTTTTAAAAAAAAGAAGGATTTTTATAGATAGATGTAGTATACATATTAAAGCATGTTTATATTTATATTTTATGATAGAAAATTAAAAAATTAATACCAACAAAAAAATTCTCCTAATTAAATACGGTAATCTGTATGAAAGTAGGGGGAGAAATCTTTTCTTCTTTAGAAAAGGAGCCGAAGGTGTACGATGCGTAATGCATTTAAACTCTCAGGCAAAAGGACCCTTACTGGACAGAACTCTGGAAAGTTTTTTCAATAAACACCGAAGGGGCAATTTCCCATGCTGGAAAAAATCTCTCAGGTAAAAAGACAGAGTAGGAAAATATTATAGATTCTCCTATACTGTCTTTTTTTATTTTTAAAATAAAACGATTTTAACTCAAAATATAAACAAAATGGCAATGTAAGGGCACGATGTATCGTGCCCACAAGAGATATTAGGCAATAAAATGGTGTGCGGGCACAATTCATTGTACCCCTACAACATAATTATAACTATAAAATTATGAAAATAAAAATCAGGAGGCAACCAAATGAAATCAGATCTACAAATAACCCAAGAAGCTAAATTAAAACCGATTACTGAAATTGCTGCATCTATCGGGATAAAAGAAGATGAATTAGATCTCTACGGAAAATACAAAGCCAAGGTCTCTCCCGATATCTTAAAGAGACTCAAGGATAGACCTCAAGGCAAATATATTGTGGTAACTGCCGTTACCCCTACCCCACTGGGCGAAGGTAAGACTGTAACTTCCATCGGATTAGGCCAGGGTCTGGCTAAGATTGGAAAGAAGGTAATAAATACCCTGCGTGAACCCTCGATGGGTCCGGTCTTCGGAATTAAAGGAGGAGCAGCAGGAGGAGGATATGCTCAGGTAGTCCCCATGGAAGACTTAAACCTTCACTTCACCGGAGATATTCATGCAGTGGGAGCAGCCAATAACCTGCTCTGCGCCATGTTAGATACTCACTTACAAAAAGGCAATAAATTAGGAATAGATCTCCATAATATCAATATTAACCGGGTGGTTGATATCTCTGACCGAGCCCTCCGCCATATTGTTATAGGTTTAGGAGGAAAAGTCAACGGCATCCCCCGAGAGACCGGTTATGATATTACGGTAGCCTCGGAAGTTATGGCTATCCTCTCTTTGGCTACCGATATCTTTGACTTACGAGAAAGATTGGGTCGGATGACTGTAGCCTATACCACTGATGGCAAGCCGGTAACCGCCGAAGACTTAAAGGCTGCCGGAGCCATGACTGTTCTCCTGAAAGATGCCCTGAAACCTAACCTCATCCAGACTTTAGAACACGGTCCCTGCCTGATGCACTGTGGCCCTTTTGCCAACATCGCCCATGGGAACAATTCAGTTCTTGCTGATCTGATTGCCTGTAAATTAGCTGATTATGTGGTAACCGAATCCGGCTTCGGTGCCGATATGGGTTTTGAGAAGATGTGTAACATAAAATGCCGTACCAGCGGCCTGAAAGTAGATTCAGCAGTGGTAGTATGTACCATAAGAGCCTTAAAGATGCACGGTGGTGCCATAAAAGTAGTTGCCGGAAAACCCTTGGACCAGGAAACATTATCCCGGGAAAATTTAGAGGCAGTAGCCAAAGGTTGTGAAAATTTAGAGAAACATATAGAAAATGTCCTCTTACACGGTGTTCCCCCAATAGTAGTTATCAACCGCTTCCCCACTGATACCCCAGCCGAGATTGATCTGATTAAAGAGAAGGCTTTAGCTGCCGGAGCAACTGCTGCAGTTACCCATGAAGTCTGGGCTAAAGGAGGAGAAGGAGGAATTGAATTAGCCGAAGCAGTAGTGGAAGCTACTAAAAAACCTAATAAATTCCACCATCTCTATCCCTTAGATTTATCTATCAAGGAAAAGATTGAGACTATTGCCACCAAGATCTACGGGGCAGAAGGAGTTGATTATACCACCTTAGCCGAAAAGAAGATTAAACTATTTAC
>DPXH01000145.1 GCA_003527405.1 Candidatus Sediminicultor tertius
ATTCGCTATAAAATATAGTATCGAGTATATAGTATCGAGTATCGAGTTAAAAAAGAGAAAGAAAGTATATAAAAAGTAACATTCTTCTTTTTATCTTACTACCCTGCAAAAATATACACTAAATGCTATATTGCTATATTATTATATTATTTATTAGATTAATCCTAATTTTTTCCCAGCCCTTTCAAAGATATCCAAAGCTTTATCAATATCTTCAGAAGTATGAGTTGCCTGAACATGAGCTCTTAGTCTATTAGTCCCTTTGGGAATCGCCGGGAAAAGAATGGGACAAATAAATATTCCTTCATCATTAACCATTTTGCACAATTTTAAAGTATCTTCCTCTTCGCCGATTAATATAGGAACAATACAGGTGGTACTGTTCATAATATTGTAGCCCATAGAACTTAACCCGTTTTTAAATTGTTTGATATTTTTCTGTAAATTTGTTATACGTTCAGGTTCATCTTCAATAACCTCCAAACAGGCTATAGCAGTAGCAGCTGCTACCGGAGGAAGACTTGCTGAAAATATAAATGGTCTAGAATTATGTTTTAGATAGTTGATTAAATCTTTATCACCTGCCAAATAACCACCAATACTGGGAACAGTTTTACTTAGTGTCCCCATATGAATATCCACAGCACCTTTTAGTCCGAAATGTTCTTCGATACCATGACCGGTCTTCCCTAATACCCCTATAGAATGGGCTTCGTCTGCCATTATTTTAGCACCATATTTTTTAGCCAAACGCGATATTTCGGGTAAATTGGCTACATCACCATCCATACTATATACGGCATCAAATATAATCAATTTATTAATATACTTTCCAGAATTTACTAAAATTCTTTCCAGACTTTCCATATCGTTATGTAAGTATGATCTATGATCTGCCCCAGAAAGCAAACAACCATCAATTATGCTGGCATGATCTAACTTATCAATTATAACTAAATCGCCTCTCTGGCAAAGCGTGGTTATGGCCGCTAAATTAGTCACATACCCACTGCTGTAAGTAACTGCATCTTCTGCTCCTTTAAATTTTGCAATCTTTGCTTCTAATTTTTCGTGTATCTTGGTAGTACCAGCCAATAACCTAACCCCTGCAGCACCTGTCCCGTATTCTTCAATGGCATCAATAGCCGCTTTTTTTATTTTGGGATGAGTAATCAACCCCAAATAATTGTAAGAAGCAAACATTATCATCTCTCTACCATCAATAGTTACCCTTGCTCCAGAAGCTCCATCAATGCTTTTTAAGTAAAAATACCGTTTTTCGTCTTTCATCTTTTTTAATCTTTGATTAAGTTCATTTATTTTTTGTTCTAATGGAATCACCATTCTTCTTCCTCCTTTTTAGCATTAAATTTTTGCTTAATTTAATTTCTCTATTCTTGGCTTGAAGCCAGTTTTTTCTATTAATTTTAAATAATCTTTCGGTTGTAATTCTTCCGGAAATTTTCCGGATATCGCTACCAGAACAGCTTGGAATACATTAGTCCCAAAAGACCTCCCTTCGAATTCTGGAGTCGTAGCAATTAAATAACTCACCCCTCTTCTTTTAAGATCTTCAACATTAGAACTGGTAACAGTGTTAGTTATAATAATCTTCCCCTCCATATCCTGGGGCATATACTGGCTTATAGCTAAATAATCACCGGCAATTATATCGGCATCATAAAAATATTTAACATACTTTAAATTAGATTTCTCCTGCTTTTCGCCGGTAGGATATAAATATTTTATAGGCACATAAATTAATATAGGCAATAATAAACGGGCAAATACGTTAATAGTCTTAAAAGAATGCATGGCAATAGGAATATTTAAACCAAATATTAAATCCCCAAAGGTCATCTCACATCCTGCTTCTATTAAACCTTCAGCCATGCCAAATCTATCCACAGTGATAGTGACTAAAGCCTTTTTTCCTTTTAAAAGAATATCAGTTTGAGTGTCGATATATTTTACTACATCCTTCTCTAATACATATTTTATCCCGGTACCATCAACAATAGGAGTTTTTTTGATAACGCTAATTATCCTTTCTGACTCTTTTATAGTATATCTTTTCCCTTGAGGCCCGGAATATAAATATAGGTCTGTCCCTCCTAAACTGAAGACATCAACTTTCCCATCATTCTCCTTAAATATTTGCATCATCTTTTTGACATCGCCATCAGTTCCTCTTCTTTCGATTTCGACTTTCTCCCCTAGAACCTTGACCACGACTTTATGGTCTCTGGTGGAAGAACCCAGACTAACCCCTAAAACTTTTTTCATTCATAAACCCTCCTCTTTTTTAGAATTTAAATTAATTTTTAACCTGTTTTACTATTTCTATAATCTTTTCCGGATTAACATATTTACTCTCTTTAATGGGCGAATGACCGATGACTATACCTATCACCTGAACGCTGAATATTCTCTCTACTACAGGTACCCTCATATCTGAACCCATAAAAATAATCAAATCAAAATCTGCCAAGTTAACAATTATTTCCATAACTTCATTAAATAATTCACTTTTAGTTTTTTTCTTTATAAAATCGAAGCGCTCCTCCTGGGTTAAAAGCAAGACATACTCAATCCCCAGCTCTTCCGCTAAATGAATTAACTCTTCTTTGTTCTTAATAGGAAAGCCAATTAAGGCAATTTTCTTGCCTTTCCTTATTTCTCCTAAACTTTCTAACCTGGAGACAAAAGTTCTTTCCACTCCTAATTTGCGAGCTACTCCTTCCTGGGTCACACCTTTAGTGCGCAATTCTAAAATTTTATTTATTTCTTTATTCAATTTTTTTTTGGATATTACTTTTTCCCCAATTCGAATAAAATCCATCCTTAAAATCTCCTGTATACATTTTTGTATACACGTAATATAACATAATTTTTTTACATTGGCAAATTTTTTATTCAATATCTCTTGAAGGGTAGCGTGGAGCGTTTAGTGTAGATCGTAGAGGTTATGGTGATGAGTAATGAGTAATTAGTGATAAGCTACGAGTTTGAAAAGAGAAGCAGTGGCATATTACTCAAGGTGTAAAGCTAAAAGCGCAAAACTAAATTCATATCTAGTGTCTAGTTAGCTAGTTAAGAAATTAATACAAGGGTAGAGTAGGGGTACGGCGTGCGGTGCCTTCTTGTGTTTTGCGTACGGTATACTACTCTCGAATCTGCTTTTCTTAACGCTATACTCGATACGCAATACGCAATACGAATTACTATTCACTATCGACTAATTTTTTATCCTTCTATTATCCCGCCTCCTATTACTACATCTCCCTGGTAAAATACTGCTGATTGCCCCGGAGTAATCGCTCTTTGCGGTTTTTCAAAATTAATTAGCACCATGCCTTCACCAGAAGGGGAAATAATTGCCGGAGATTTTTTACTATTGTATCTTATCTTCGCCTCTGCCTTTATAGAATCTGAAATTTTATCGCCGGAAATAAAATTTAAATCTTTTACTGATAATTTATCCTTATAAAGATCTTTATCATCGCCCAGAGTAATTGTATTTTGGCGGAGATTTATTTCGATTACATACCTACGCTTGTTCAAGGATACTCCCAATCCTTTTCTCTGGCCAATAGTATAAAAAGGAATGCCTTGATGCTCTCCTAATATTTTTCCTTCTTTATCTATAAACTTGCCAGATTTGATAGTATATTGAATATGTTGAGATAAAAACTTTCTATAATTATTATCTCGGATAAAACAAATTTCCTGACTCTCTTCTTTTTTATAATTCTTTAACCCATATTTTTTAGCCAATTCCCTGGTCTGGCTTTTTTTAAGTTTGCCCAAAGGAAACAAAACGTAGGGCAATATTTCCTGATTTAATCTATAAAGAAAATAAGACTGGTCTTTGTTTTCATCTGTCCCTCTCTTAAGCAAAAATTTCTTGTTCTTCTGTTCATATTCATTAATAGCATAATGGCCGGTAGCAAGATAATCTGCTCCTAAAGATTTTGCTTTCTCCAATAATAATCCGAATTTTATTTTCAGATTACAGACTACACAAGGGTTGGGGGTTCGGCCTGTGAGATATTCTTGGCAGAAATAGTCTATAACTATATTTTTAAATTCTTTGGTAAAATCCAGAACGTGCCAGGGAATTTTTAGATTTTGAGCGGCCTGTTCCACCGATTCTAAATTTTCGTTACCCTCATAATGATGGATAGTTATACCGATAACATCATAATTTTTTTCTTTTAACAGGGCAGCTGCTAATGAACTGTCCACCCCTCCGCTCATAGCCACTACTACTTTATTTTTTAATTTTTTAATCATAATAGTTTATCCTCTTTTTGTACTCAGCATTTATCCTTGTATTCTTAGTGTTTCTAATTCATCTTCTATTAATGGCTTTACTTTTATGGTTCTGACCAATCCGTTAGATTTACTATAATAATTAATATTGACTTTTTCGTTTTCTTCTTCATTTCTATCACAATACCTTGCAGTAATCCGACAGGATTTATCGATCAGTTCGTTATTTACTTTAGACCCCCTTTTTAACAAAGAAACCGGGCCTTTTAAATTTTTAGCTTTAAAAAGAAAATCTCCCTCTTGAAAAAAATTTTGTAGTTGCTCATTCTCTTCTTTATTTCTTCCTACTATCAATTTGATATCTTTGCTTAGTCTGAAGTGTCGCCCTAATTTTAGCAGTTCTATCTCTTCTATAGAAAAACTTTCCTGAGTAAAAAATAAATCTCTTAATCTTTTAGAAAAAGCCGGCTCAGTTAATTTGCAACCTCCAGCCGGTGAAGGATAATCCTTTATCCCCATCTTAGCAGCTAACTCCATCTGTCTTTTTCTCG
>DPXH01000183.1:0-394 GCA_003527405.1 Candidatus Sediminicultor tertius
ATGGCTCAGGCCGGAGGGCAAAAAGCAGATAAGCTAAACGAAGCTTTAGAGAAAGTATATGAATTAGTCGTTAGTGAATAGTGAATAGTCGTTAGTATTAAATACAAGTTGCAAGTTTCGGGTTTCAAGTTAAGAAAAATACAAATAGAAATACTAATCTTTCACAGGTTACTTGTTACTCATCACATATTACGCAATTTATCGCTTAATGGTAAATTGCTTTATCGGGGAATCGATATTTGCGAATTTTAGGAATAGATTTAGGAGAAAAAAGAATCGGGATCTCTATAAGTGACGAATTGGGAATTACCGCCCAAGGGTTACCCACAATTAACTCAATTAACGAAGTAGAGGATTTAAAAAATATAAAAAAAGTTGTCGACAAATACGGGGT
>DPXH01000183.1:816-3850 GCA_003527405.1 Candidatus Sediminicultor tertius
GTAGAGTTGGAAGATGAAAGATTAAGCACATGCAAAGCTGAAAAATTTTTGATTGAGACTGATCGAAGCAGAAAAAAAAGAAAAAAAGTTATTGATAAAATGTCAGCAATAATAATCCTGCAATCTTTTTTGGACAGAAGGATGATGAATAAAGAGATAAAAAAATGAACTTTATTAATAAATTATTTTTCATATTTTCTTTGATTTTACTGATCGCTATTCTATTCACTACCTCTGTATATTTTCCCTTAGAAGAAAATTCTACAACCCAAAAAATTGTTAATATCCCCTCCGGTACTAATGCTAAAGAGATTGTGGATTTATTAGAAAAAAACGAAATAATTAGAAAAAATAATTATACCTTCAGAATTTTAACCAAATTATTGAAATTAGAAGACCAATTAAAATATGGCGAATACAACCTAAGCCCCTCAATGAACATGCTCCAAATATTGGGTAAATTAGTAAAAGGGGAAGTAATTGCCTACAAAATAACTATTCCGGAAGGCTATACCTGTACTCAAATTGCAGAACTACTGGATAAAAAAGAAGTGGCAGAGAAAGAAACTTTCTTGAAATTAGTAAAAGATAGCGAAAAAACCCCGGAAGGTTATCTGTTCCCTGACACCTACGAAGTGCCCAAAAAATACGGAGCAGAAAAAATGGTCAAAACAATGTTATCGAATTTTAATCAAATAGCCATAGAAAATAAATTTACAGATAGAGCTGAAGAAATAGGGTTTTCTCTAAATGAAATTATTATTCTGGCTTCAATTATTGAGAAAGAAGCTAAATTTAGCGATGAAAAAAATAAAGTATCGACTGTTTTTCATAATCGATTAAAAACGGGAATGAAATTACAATCCTGTGCCACCATTCAATATATTTTAGAAGAGCCAAAAGAAAGATTAGATGAAAACGATTTGAAAATAGATTCTCCTTACAATACTTACCTTCACAAAGGTCTTCCTCCGGGTCCAATTTGTAATCCCGGCCTCGATTCAATTATAGCTGCCCTTGAACCGGAAGAAGAAGATTATTTGTATTTTGTATTGGGAGAAAATGGCAGACACATATTTTCCAAAACCTATCAGGAACACCTAAGGAATAAAAAATAAAAAAAGTTGCCAAAAAGTGCCAGGCACTTTTTGGCAACTTTTTTAAGGAGTGAGGAGATGAAACCATTATTGATTGGCATTGCCGGAGGAACCGGTTCAGGAAAAACTACAGTAGCCCGCAGGATCTATGAAAGCTTAAAAGGTGTAAATGTGGTTGTGCTTCAACAAGATGCATATTACATAGATTTGAGTCATCTTCCTCTGGAGGAAAGAAAGAAAATAAACTTTGACCATCCTTCGGCTTTTGACAGTGAATTGCTGATAAAACATTTAAAGAAATTAATTAAGGGAGAAGAAATTGAAAAACCTATATATTCATTTACGGATTATACCCGAAAAAAAGAGACAGAAAAAGTACTACCCCGGGACATTATAATATTAGAAGGCATTTTAGTGTTAGAAGAAGAAAAAATAAGGAACCTATTAGATATAAAAATATATGTAGATGCGGATGAGGATGAAAGATTTATTCGTAGATTAGTGAGAGACACAAAAGAGAGAGGGCGGACCATGGACTCAGTAATCGAACAATATCTGAATGTTGTAAAGCCTATGTTTTTGCAGTTTGTGGAACCTTCCAAAAGATACGCTGATATAGTTATTCCCCAAGGTGGACTAAATGACGTAGCAATTGATATAATAGTAGGTAAAATAAAATCCCGAACTTAAAAGTTAGTCGTTAGTATTTAGTGAATAGTATTTAGTTAATACTGAATAAAAGCAAAAAACTGTACAAATATTAGATTATAATTAAAAAAGTTTTTTAAATGATTTTAACTAACGACTAACGACTATTCACTAACGACTATAGAGGAGAGAAGTAATTGTTTGAAATTTTAAAACCAAAAGTTTATATTAATTCAGTTTACAATATAGATTTAAGAAAGTTAAAAAAAACAAAAAAGATAAAAGGCATCATTGTGGATTTGGATAACACTTTAGTAGCCTGGGGGCAGAAGGAAGTTAGCCAAAAGACTATTGATTGGGTTAAAGAAGCGAAAAGATTGGGATTTAAAATATGTATAGTTTCCAATACGAATTCTAAAAGAGTTGCCGAATTTGCAAAAATATTTAATATCCCTTATCACTCAAAATATTTTAAACCATTTAGTATAGCTTTTAATAACGGCCTTAAAATTTTAGATACAAAAAAATCTGAGACAGTGGTAATAGGAGACCAGATATTTACCGATATTTGGGGAGGCAATAGATTAAAACTCCTAACCATTTTAGTCGTTCCTATAGTCAAAAAAGATTCTATAGGAACATTCCTTCATAGGAATTTGGAAAAAATATTTATTTCTTTCTGGCTGAGAAGGAGTATAATAAAAAAAGAAGTTGGCAATTGGCCGAAATAATTCCTGAAAGGAGTTAACTTTGTTTTTATTTTATAGACTATTGCTAGCTCACATAATCGCAGATTTTCCCCTGCAAACTAATCAAATATTCAAAATAAAGACTAATACCGAATGGGGAGTACTCATCCATACTCTGATAGTATTGATATTTTCCATTCTCTTTGCTTTCCCTTATTTAGAAGACCCCAAAGTTATAATAGTACTTTTAGTTATCTTTCTGTCCCATACCCTGATTGATAAATTAAAAATGGAATATTCGAAAAAAATAAAAAATCAGAGTATAAGAATATTATTACTTGACCAAGCTTTGCACATAGCAATTATCGCTATATTAACTTTTAATTTTACTGAAAGTTATTTATTGATTTCACCGTTCAATAGCCTTTTTATAAACTACTTGATAGATATTTATAATAATGATATATTTATTGTAAGTTTAATAGGATATATAGCTTCGGTATTCTTTATCCCAATTTTATTTATCTACTTAAAAGAAGGCGATATTCCTGTTAACCTCGCAAAATCAAAAGAACAAAAAATAATAAATATAAAAATACC
>DPXH01000183.1:4207-5496 GCA_003527405.1 Candidatus Sediminicultor tertius
AGTAAAGACCTTCAGAAAATAATTATAGACCTTGATATCCTTAAAAAAGACGAGATGATGCTTGCCTTGGCCGATGAAATTGGAGAAAAATACGTAAACTTAAATGATATAAACATTGACCCTACTATAGTAGTTCTCATCCCGGAAGAGATGGCCAGAAGGCATCAACTTATTGCCATAGATAAAGATGAAAAAGAATTGACTGTTGCCATGGCAAATCCTTTAGATGTTTTTGCCCATGATGAACTAAAAATAAGACTGGGATACGATATCGAGACAGTATTGTCTTATGGTGAAGACATAGACAAAGCCTTAGATGAAGTATTCGGGGTTACCGATGAATGGGATCAGGTAATTGGTAAAATTGAAAACATGCAGGTAACCGTACTAAAAGAAGAAGAAAAAGAGACAACTGACATTACTGCTATAACTGAAAGCGAAGAAGCTCCGGTTATTGCTCTGGTTAACCTGATAATTTTAAGAGCAGTTAAAGAGAAAGCCAGTGATATTCACATAGAGCCGTTCGGTGAAGATACCCTTAAAGTTCGTTACCGAATAGACGGAATATTGCATGATGTGATGTCTCTCCCCCGGAACTTGCAATTACCGGTTATTTCCCGAATTAAAATAATGTCCGATCTGGATATTGCGGAAAGAAGACTGCCTCAAGATGGTAGAATTCAGGTAAATGTTGGAGGAAGAAATATAAATATTAGAGTTTCAATCTTACCTGCAGTCACCGGAGAAAGTGCAGTTTTAAGAATATTAGATCCCTCAAGTATTTTATTAGATCTGGATTCTTTAGGTTTTTCTCCCGATATTCTTCCTGATTTCTTATCATTAATAAAAAAGCCTAATGGTATAATCTTAGTCACCGGTCCGACAGGAAGTGGGAAATCTACCACCCTATATACCACCCTAAATTTGCTAAATTCCACCGAGAAAAAGATTATGACTATTGAAGACCCGGTAGAATATAGATTAAAAGGAATCAGCCAGGTACAGGCCAAACCCAAAATCGGGCTCACTTTTGCCGCCGGATTAAGAAGTTTCCTGCGACAAGACCCCGATATTATGCTGGTAGGAGAGATTAGGGATAAAGAAACCGCTGAAATTGCTGTTCAGGCAGCCCTTACCGGACATATTGTCCTGAGCACCCTTCATACCAACGATGCTCCCAGTTCGGTTATCAGATTAATTGATATGGGAATAGAGCCCTTTTTAATTTCTTCTTCCGTAATTGGAGTTATAGCTCAAAGATTAGTCAGAAGGATATGCCCTAAATGTAA
>DPXH01000183.1:5870-7878 GCA_003527405.1 Candidatus Sediminicultor tertius
GGTAACGAGATAACCTTATTTAAAGGTGAAGGATGTCCTTATTGCAAAGATATCGGATATAAAGGAAGAATCGCTATCTTTGAGCTGATGTTAATTACTGAAAATATTAGAGATTTAATTAGCAAAAATGTTACTACCGGAAAACTAAGGGAAGCTGCCATTAAGCAAGGAATGTGTCAATTAAGGGAAGATGGTATAAAGAAAGTTTGCGAAGGTCTCACTACTATCGATGAAGTTTTACGAGTTGCTTCATCTTAACATAATCTCTGTCATTCCCACGAAAGTGGGAATCCAGTAGCGAAAGATAAAAGATAAAAAAATATAATTTGTATAGAGGTAAATAAATTGCCTAGTCTTAAGAACGAAGGAAGTAACTTAGAAAAACTAAAGACGCAAATATTGCAATTAAATGCTTTAAATAATATTTCTTTGGAGTTAACCCGAACTACAGATTTGGATGTTCTCTTAAATAGAATAATAAAATATGCTGCCATAATTGTAAAAGCCGATGCCGCTTCCATATTACTTTTAGATAAAAAAAAGAATGAATTGTATTTTAAAGCCAGTTTGGGTAAAAAAAGTAAAGAAATAAAAAAATATAAGATAAAAGTTGGTGAAGGAATAGCCGGCTGGGTAGCAGAAAAAGGAAAACCTCTGATAGTGAACGATGTCGCCAAAGATACAAGATGGGCTAAACAAATAGATACTTCTACAAAATTCAAAACAGAATCACTTATTTGCGTTCCTCTAATTTTAGAAAAAGATATTATAGGAGTAATGGAGGTAATTAATAAAAAAGATAAAGAATGTTTTAATAAGAATGACGAAGAAATTTTAAGTTCTTTTGCTAATCAAGTAGTGATAGCCTTATGGAATACAAATATTATAGAGGATTTGAATAATTATTTCATACATATTACCGAGATATTAATCCAGGCATTGGAAAATGAATCACTTGGTCCCAAAGGATATTTTATGAAACTGGCTCGAATGGCTACCCAAGTTGGTAGTAAACTGGGAGTAACCGGAAAAGATTATACTAATTTATATTATGCTTCTCTGCTTCACGATATAGGTAAAATAAAAGTGAGCAGGAAAATCGATATTAGTTTTAAAGCAAAAGATAATTTTCGTATTGTACAAAATGAAATTAGTTTACATCCCATAGTGGGTGCGAATATGCTTAAGCAGATTAATTTATTTAAAGATATAATTCCGATTGTAAAACACCATCATGAGAACTATGATGGAACAGGCTATCCTGATGGATTGAGAGGTGAAGAAATTCCCCTTGCTTCACGGATAATTACGGTAGTTGAAGATTATAACAAAATAATTTATAATAAGCATATAGAAAGTGATTTAGAAATCAAAAAAGCGTTAAATAAATTCTTTTCTCTTACCGGAACCAAGTACGACCCAAAAGTTATCAATGCCCTAAAAGAGAGTATTAAAACATGACGTAGAACAGGCGTCCCCCGTTTTCACGAGGGCAGGCCTACCTGTTTATTAAAACGTAGGGATTCGATTCATCGAACCCGTTCCTATATTTCCTCCCCTTTAAGCAGGGAGGACTAAGGTGGGGGTGAAATATTTTCTGCCAATTGGTGAATTGGTGAATAGGCCAATTGGTAAATTGTTGAAAGAGAGGTGAATTAACCAATGGCTACTTTTGTCTACAAAGTCCGTGACCGCTCCGGTAAAATCTTTACCGGAAACATGGAAGGGGATAATAGAAGCTCAGTTGTTTCTCGTCTCAGAGAAATGGATTATTTTATCACTTCGGTCAGTGAAAAAAGAGGAAACATTCTATTCTCCAAACAAATAAATATTTTCAAAAGTATAAAATTAAGAGACTTAACCATATTTTATCGGCAATTCGCTACTATGGTTAATGCCGGCTTAACTTTAGTAAACTCATTGGATATTTTAACCGAACAAGTGGAGAATAAAGCATTAGCGGATAATATAAAGGTGGTAAAAGCCGATGTTGAAGCAGGCTCTACTT
>DPXH01000147.1 GCA_003527405.1 Candidatus Sediminicultor tertius
TTACAAATTCTCCTATTTGACCTGGTTCTATCTGTAGATGATGCATCTTTTTCATATCTTTTTCTCCTTTCCCTCTTGAAGGTCAACCAAAGCTCCGGCAGCGATGGTTATTGCTTTATCGATGCTTTTTTGCAGCTCGTCTTTTGTGCCCTTTTTACCGGTGATTAAATTTCCCGCCGCGACCAGTATGCTTCCAACCGGTACCTTTCTTAAAGAACCTATCACGAAAAGGGTAGAAGATTCGTTCTCGATAGCTAAGACTCCCGCTTCAGCCCAAATGGCGACTCTTTTTTTGTAATCTCCGAAGGCAAAAGGGGATTCCATGTAAAAGGCATCATGGGTTCTTATTATTCCTAAGTTATAGTCAACGCCTTCCTTTTTAGCCCGGTTTCGTAGGGCAGTAATAGTACGATAATCTGCCACCGCCGGGTATTCTATAGGAACATATTCTTTAGAAGCTCCGTCTCCCCGAACAGCTCCGATTGCAATAATTATATCCCCGGGGTTTATTTGGGGGGAGAGGGAACCACAGGTTCCTACTCTGATAAAATATTTACATCCTATATTGGTTAGTTCTTCTATGGCTACAGCAGCTGACATACAGCCAATTCCCGTAGAACAGACTGCCACGGGTTTATTTTCGTAGCCCCCGTTGTAAATATGAAATTCCCTATTTTCCACAATTTTCTTTGAATTCCGAAAAAATTGTGTCCCGATATAATCCGCTCTTTCGATATCTCCGGGCAGCAGCACCGCTTTACTCACTTCGCCTTTCTTGCATCTTATATGATATTGTACTTCTTCCAATTTCCTCACTCCTTTTATGTCATTCCCGCGAAACCTGTCTTCGACCTGATCGGGGAGCGGGAATATATTCTTGTAGGGACGTATTGCATCATAGGCCCCTACTTATGATTCCGCATCAAGTGCGGAATGACAAAATAATATTTTTCTTTAAGAATCGCCGCCTTAAACGGTAGTGTGGTTTTATGATAATCAATTTGGGTATCTAAGTCAATATTCCGCATACTTAATCTAATATCTATAAAACATTTATTCAAAAAGTCCATAAAACAATTAGGTGTTAAGATATTTTTAAAAAAAATTAAAAAAATATTCACTACTACCTTGCATTATAAGATACTGTGTGATACGATACTATCGTACATTAAAAGGTACAGTATAATATTCAATAATAGTATTAAAAATTATTTGAAAAAGGATGGTGATAAATTGAATATTCAATTTAAAAAAGGAGTATTAGAATTATGTGTTTTAAGTATGCTAGAAAGACAAGTCTGTTATGGGTATGAATTGGTTAATGAAATTTCTAAGAGTATATCAATTTCCGAAGGAACAATATATCCGTTATTAAGACGGTTAAAATCTGAGGAGTTAGTAACTACATATCTACAAGAATCTCAAGAAGGTCCGCCCAGGAAATATTATAAATTAACTGAATTAGGCCGAAAGAAAGAAGAGGAACTAAAGAAAGAATGGTTTACTTTTGTAAAGGATGTTAATAATTTTTTGAAAGGAAGCGAAAAGAATGAATAAAAAAGAATTTTTAGGAAGATTATCTGGATTAATCAAAGATATACCTGAGGAAGAAAAGAAAGATATATTGTTTGATTATGAGGAACATTTTAGAATTGGATTGGAGAAAGGAAGAAAAGAAGAGGAGATCGCCGCATCACTCGGAGATCCGAAAGTTATAGCTAAACAAAGTAGGGCAAGTTGTATATTAAAAGAGGCAGAAAAAACAACATCTGTTAATAATATAATGAGAGCAATTTTTGCGGCTGTTGGGTTAGGCTTTTTTAATTTGGTAATTATTTTGGGTCCTGCAATCGGATTGATAGGTATACTTGTAGCATTATTTGCTTCGGTGTTTGCTATTACTGTTTCAGGCGTAGCTGTTTTATTTGGAACTTTAATAGGACCTGTCTTTGCCTGGAATGTATATATTCCATTTGCAGCGGTAGTAAGCATTCCGCTGGGTATTGGTCTTACTACTCTTGGCCTTTTATCTCTAATCGGAACATTCTATTTGGCCAAGTTTTTTTATAAATTATGTATCAGTTATTTAAAAATGAATTTACAGATTATAACCAATAGGAGGAATAGAGAATGAGAAGCAATATGAATATCCGAAAGATAGTAATATGGCTGGTTGTTATAGCTGTAGTATCACTAACTATAGCAGCAATAGCTTTTTTCAGCACAGAAAACTATATGGTGAGTTTTAGGGATAGGAATAATTTTGAAGGAAATTCGATAGACGAAGTTAAGACTTTTGGCATTGATCAATTGAAGGAAATTTATATTCATTCAGTGAGTTCAGATGTTAGTGTATTTTCAACAGATGAAGAAGATATCAAAGTTCATTTTTATGGTAGATCAGCCCTTAAGTCTGAAAAGGCATTGCCGAAATTGATAACAAATCTGGAAGGAAGTAAATTAAAAATCGGAATAGAATATCCTAAAGTATTATTTTATAATGCTAATGTAGTTTTAGATGTTTATATCCCTCAAGATTATAGGGGGAATATCAATATAGATACAGTATCAGCAGACGTAGATATTAGCGATTTAGACCTGAATAACTTTCACTGTAAAACTGTCTCCGGAGATTTAAGGATAGAGTCTCTTGGTTCTGATAATTTAACACTTAACACCACTTCCGGAGATGTGGATATAGTAGATTTTTCGGGAAATTTAAAAGCAGATTTAGTTTCAGGAGATATAGATGTTAGATACAGGGTTTTTGATAATAATGTTGATGTTAAAACAATTTCCGGAGAAGTAAAAATTGACTTACCTCAAAATGCAGAATTTTACTTAAAAACTAATACTGTTTCAGGAGAAGTTGTTGCCAGGTTCCCCATTACCATAATTAGTTTTAATAAAATGAATCAACTTGAAGGCACTGTGGGAACAGGAGATAATAGAATTATAGTTGATACTGTTTCGGGAGATATTTATATAAATAAATAATTTTAAAAAAATATTTATTGAAGGGAATTTAATTATGAAAAAGAAACTTTATAGATCAAAAAAGGATTGTGTAATCGGTGGAGTATGTGGGGGTATCGCGGAATATTTTGACATTGACACTACTTTAGTAAGGTTATTGGCTGTACTTGTATTTTTCTTTGGGGGAAGCGGTATAGTTGCATATATTATTGGTTGGATCATAATTCCCCAGAATCTCAACGTAAACACAGAAGATAATTCTGAGAACAAAGGGGAGATTAAAGGAAAAATTAAGAAGGGGGCAGATAAAGCAGACAAAAAAGTAGAAGAAAATCTACCAGAAGAAAGGTCAAAAGGAAATTCAGAAAGAAATAGAAATATTATCTTAGGAATAATTCTTATAATCGTGGGTTTAGTTTTTATGGGGACCACCTTTTTCCCCTGGATTACCTGGATAGCTTGGGGCACCTTTTGGCCGGTGATAATAATTGTGGTAGGTCTGGTCATTATGATTCGAGCTATATAGCAAAATAATTGAAAAAAAAGAGGGTTTTCAAAAAATTTATAGTATATTAATATGTATATATAATTTAGTAAGTAGAAAATAATAGTGAGGTTAATAAATAAAATAGGAGGTAATAAACATGGCTTTTAAAGTAGTTTTTATCGCTCATGCTCCTGATGCCGAGCCAGAAAAACACCAGTGTGTGGTCGAAACACCCAAATACAAGCTCCTGGTAAGATTGGTTAAAAATCAAGAACAAGCAGTGGAAGTATGTAAAAAGTTGGTAAGGGAAGAAGGTATTCACTCTATACTACTTTGTCCGGGGTTTACCCATCAAAATGTGGCAGAGATATCAGAGGCAGTGGGGAAGAATGTTGGAGTTTCTGTAGCCAGGGGAGATGGCCCAAGCAGTAAAGCAACACTTAAAGTAATGAAAGAGGAAGGCTGGTTTTCAGAAGGTTAGTTTTCTTAAGTAAGAGAAAAACAAAAAAATCTATCGGGAGATTTAACTCCTGATAGATTTTTTTGTTATAATCTGCTGTTAACAGGTGGAAGCTGGTCCGCTGTAGGGGTGGACTGAAAATCCCCTCTGTAGAAAAAAGTTAGAATAGTCGATCTTAAAACCTTCATATTGATCTATTAAACTTCTATCTGCAATAAAATCAACATTATTTTCTGAATAAATTTTGTCGTTTTCTTTCTGCTCATCCAGAGCAAGATTAAATGTTGGACCGCCTCAACCAATTCCCGCTAAAAATATTCTTATTTTTTTACTTGTTGTATTTTTTTCTTCTAAAACTTTTTTAATTTCTTTCAAAGCTTTATTGGTTACCTTTATATTCATTTCTTTCCTTTCCAAATAATTAAAATATTTATTTAAAATTAACTTGTGAATAAGATAATACTATACATGAGTAATTTTGTCAACATTAAATTGTGCGTTGTCCAGGACATACTATACAATTTTTAAATTATTCGTATTTTTCTTCCTGAAGGGATTTTTATAACTTTACCAATAATTTGGCTGGAAGTAAATCCTTGTTGGAATAGTAATTCTTTTGCCTTTTCGGCCTGTTCAGGACTAATAGATAGTAATAATCCACCCGAAGTTTGTGCATCATACAGGACAATTTCCTGTTCCGAAGGAATGCCCTGTTTTGTTTCAACCGAACAGGAGTAAATTTCTTTGTTTTTTAATGTTCCTCCCGGAATCATTCCCGAAGAAATATATTTATCCAGTCCGTCTATTAAAGGTACGTCATTAATCCACAATTCAGCCCCCAAATTATTTTTAGTCAACATCTCAGTTAAATGTCCGATCAGACCAAAACCGGTGATATCGGTCAGGCCGTGGATGGGTAATTTTAACAATTCTTCAGAAAGCTGATTTAACTTGGTCATCCAAA
>DPXH01000198.1 GCA_003527405.1 Candidatus Sediminicultor tertius
GATCATATTACATTCACCGGAAAGATAATTTTTCCCGTCTATAAGATCTAACAGCATGGTTTCATAATTCATTTCTTGCTCTTCGGTTTTTTCTCTTTTTACAGATACTTCTTTTGAAACTGCAAATTTTGAGAAATTTTCTAAAGTGATTTCTCCTTCATATCCTCCCATTAAAGCCAAATGAAAAATATTGTACATTGCACCTTTTTTCAATTCTTCTTTACGAGAAGCTACCTTGGGAATATTCCAAATATCGGGAAGAGGCGCCCTATCATATTCTCTAAATGACTGTTTGGTAATATCACAGCTGGCAATAATATCTTCCGGCTTTGCATCATGATGTGCTTCACAATAACTAACTACATGCACAATTTCCGGTTCCATAAACATCTGCCAATAGGTAGTCATAGCAAGGTGGCTTTTAGCTTCATCCAGATTCGGTGGAAAACTGGATAATCCTCCTCTGGTCTCTTTAATAATATTGTAATCAAAATGTCTGGTTAAGGGTTCGATTATCTCAAAGGCGGCTTTCATTTTAGCTAAATCATTCAAAGGTTCTATTTCCGGTGGTAGATCAAACATTAATTGCATAATATAGTTTTTTAAACCCATCTTTAAAGCAACTATTCCGCATAGAATATGATCAGTGACATACATGTCATCTGAACATCTTCGTAATTGCCATTGATGAGGATCGTTTATTTCTAAAGGTTTGTCAATTGACGCCCACCAGCGCATAGTATTGAAATGTTCATTTATCCCATCCAAAATAGAAAGCGGTCCTCTTCCGTCCAAACGATTGTAAAAAAAGATAGGTACTGCGGGAAATGGCATATGTAAGGTATCTTCAAAAATTTTTGCTGCTTCAACTAATTCATCTGTTCCGGAATAAATTCTGGTCATAGGCCAGTTACCACATTTAGTGGCATTTTTGAGTGTTCTTAAATCTTCTCTACTTCGGATAGGAGCTCCACCCTCCCCATTACGATATTTCTTGGGGTCTTCTTCTCCGCGGTCAAATTTTGGCAAGAAAGCCTGAGTAACCTGGTCAGGCGCTAAAGATATAATTTCCAAACATCCAGCTTCACTTAAGGCTTTTACAGCATCTACCGTAGGTTTAATGGTTTCTGCGGCAGCTCCAATATGAGCCCGGATAATTGGCCGATCTTCTAATTCACGTACCTGTTTAATTCTTTCTAATAAATCATCCGACCAGGTAATTTTTTCTTTAGCAATCCGAATTCTATTTCGAGCAAATTCATCCAATTCAGCCATAGTTACATAATCATCCACTATCAAAGCAAAGAAATTTTGAAATTTTTCTTTGTCTTTATACTCTTTTGCAATTTTATCCAAATCGAAATGCCGGTCTTTTTTGGGAGAGAATTTATCTTCTAAGATAGGCTGTCCAGTCATTGCTCTTACCAAATTAGCTGCCGGCCTCAATCCTCCAAAACAATAACGGATTCCACCTTTTTTCGGTTCAAGTTCATATTTATATACTTTTTCTATCAATTCTACAATTATTTCATCAACATGCAGATCACCTAAGCGGTAACAAAAAGATACTACTTCCGGTCTTGATTCTCTTATTTTATCTATAAGTTCATCAATGGAAACAGCAGGTCCTAATTTTATGGCAAGATAGCCAATTCCCATCGTCTCCATCCATTCTGCAAATTTTTCAACCCCTAAAGTATGAACACAGGGGTCAATGGAACAATTTAAAACTCTTCTTTTTATTGCTTTTTCCATTTTTTTCTCCTTTTACTCTCTTATAAAAAAATTAATAAATTATAATTTCTTCTAAATTATTAATACCGTAATTTTGAGGAATTCGAGTATCATTTATATCCTTTCCTTCTAAGTAACCCCCCCTTATATATTCTTTCCCTATCCATTTGCTTACAGTTAAAATCACTTCATCAATTATCGGCATATCTACTTGGGCCAATTGGGCAATTGCTTTAGTAACAACTAATCCATATGGTACATCTTCAGTTAAGTAGCGTGCCTGGAAATCCGGTAAAAAATAATCGTTATCTATTTTTTTCATAGGCGCACGCAAACCTTTATAAGCACTATTAGTGACAAAACAACTTTGCAGACTGCTTTTATCTGCAATTGAATCTTTATATGAATATATCAGCCAATCCTTTAAACCTAAAACTTGGTCTAAATCAATACTTTTATCCATATTTTTAATTTCCTTGGTTAGGAACAGTATTTCATCACTCATTGTTTTTAAGGTTTGAGAAATTTCTTTAGTCACTCCTTGATAAAATAAGGGGATTTCTTCTTTTCGATATTTTAATTCCTCTTTGCCTTTGAAAAGGCCGTACATAATCCCCGGGTGAATAATCTGCCCTACATTTGCCAGAGAAAGTGTCAGCATGTTAGGCAAAGGTTCTATTTTTAAATCAAGCAATTGAGTTAAGAAAGATGCTAATTCAGAAGTTATTTTATGTGGGAAGGCAGCCATTCCGACTGACCCTTTTTTGCCTAAAATATCTACTTTGCTGGCATATTCTTTTATTCGACAAGCCCAGGGAAGAGTCTGCATACCAAAAATTTTTACTTTTTCTTTTAGATTATCTTTTAAAATTTTTAAAGCGGCATATTCAAAACCACTTCGAGCCGGAATTGCACCTATAATTGCTTCTTCTTTAAAAAAGGGTGCTATCTGTAGTAGTGTTTGTTCGTGGGCGAAAGCCGGTAACGGCATTAGTATCAAATCTGCTTCTTTGCATACATCTTTGGCTAATTTGCTCACCTTATCCGGCCGGCCATATAATTTATTATCTCCTATTGTTGCGGTTAAAAATCCTTTCTCATCAATTAATTTTTGAAAATAAGCAGCTTCATTACCGTAAGGGAGGAAAAGATTGAGCTTGCCGGAAAAATGGCTTCGGATGATAGAAATAATGGCATGAGCAGCATTGCCCCCTCCGCAGATAGTAATCGTTTCAATTTTCATTGCAGGCCTCTTTCTATTTAAATATATTTCATCAAAGTTTAATATATTAAATAAGAATTGGTTTAGCAGTATATTTTAGTGTTTTATTAAAAAATAATATTTCTATCTTTACTAAATTTATATATTTTTAAAAATATTTTTATATTAATTATTCATTAAAAAGTAGCGGAAAAAACAATTATCTTGGTATATGGTATACCGTATACCAAGATAATAACACCATCCAACATGGAAGTCAAATATTTTTCTGAAAGAAATTAAACTTTTTTTATTTTAATTTCTTTGAATTCTGATACTCGCGGGACTTTTCCAAAAAAGCTTCGAATATCTTAATAAATATGGGATAATCATTAAACATTTCTTCCGGGTGAAATTGCAATCCTAAAACAAAGCGGTAAATAGGACTTTCAATGGCTTCAGCTATTTT
>DPXH01000202.1 GCA_003527405.1 Candidatus Sediminicultor tertius
GCCGGGCTCCATATCTCCTGGATCGTAAGGAGCTATTACGGGAGCAATAATGGCAATAACTACTAACAAACAAAGAATTATTATTCCAAACAAAACCGCACCATTTCGGTAGAAAATTTTGAACCGTGAAAAAAAATTTTCTTCACCACTTTTTTGTATAGTATTTGCATTATTTTCTAATGAAATTAAATCTGCCATTTAGCACCTCTTAATACTCAATTCGGGGATCAATTATTACATATAAGACATCGGTCACTAAATTGATAATAACCCACATAGCAGCAATATATAGAACTATACCCTCAATCACCGGATAATCTCTGGTAAAAACAGATTTTATTAATAGCCGGCCAACTCCGGGAATATTAAAAATTTGCTCGGTTACTACTGCCCCACCCATTAAATTGGCAAAAGAAAGTCCGATAATGGTGATAACCGGGATTAAAACATTCTTTAAAGCATGCTTATAATTTACCATTAACTCTGATAAACCTTTAGACCTCGCTGTTCTAACATAATCACTCCTTAAAACTTCTAACATATTAGACCTGGTCATTCTGGCAATTAGTGAGGTTTGTCCAAAAGCTAAGGTAATAGCAGGTAGAATTAAATATCTCAAACTTTCACCCAATCCTGCACTTAAGGGTTTAAATCCAGCCGGGGGCAATATGGAAAATCTAATGGCGAAAAATAAGACCAGCATTAATCCTAACCAAAAATTCGGGATAGAAACTCCTGCTGAGGTTATAATCATTATTATTCTATCTAAAATATTATTATGATTAATAGCAGCTATTACTCCGGTTATTATCCCTAAAATAATGGCTAAAACAACTCCTAAAACAGTTAAAGTTAGGGTTACTTTGAAGTGTTCGAACACTACTTTGGTAACTTGCTGCCCCTGAAAAAAAAGAGACGTACCAAAATCCCCTTTAACTACATTAGAGATCCATTCTACAAATTGAATGGGAATTGGCCGGTCTAAACCCATCGACCTGGAAAAAGCATCAATTTCTTCGGGAGTTGCTTCAGGACCTAACATCATAGCGGCCGGATTACCGGGTATTAAATGTATGATAAAAAAAACAAAGAGTCCAACAATGAACATAATGGGGATTAAGGCTAAAATTCTTTTTAGTATATAATTAGTCAACTATATTCCTCATTTCTAAAATACTTTCAACTTTAATTTAAATTTAGAAGTCGGATACAGTTATCTTATATCCGACTTCTAAATTTTTAACTATTTTCTTGTCACTCTTTCCATACATTCCAGAAGAATATTTCATTCATATTTTTAAAACCTTTAACATTTTTAGCCGCTATTCTAAAATTCGCATAATCGCCTACTTTAATAGTGGGAATCTCGGTATAGAAAAGCTCTTGAATTTCCTCCATCAGCTTATATCGTTTGTCAAAATCAGTTTCAGTTGCCAATTTATCCATTAATTCAATAAGCTTTGGACTTTCCCACCAGCCAGCATAGGCTGGATTCAATGGAGTAAACATGGTGGGGTCAGGTTTGGTAGTCATACCCGTACTGAATATATCCCATAATTCCGGGTTTTTTCGCCTATCTGCCAGAGTAGCCCATTCCATAGCTTGCAAATCAATATTAAAGCCAGCTTTTTCTAATTGATTTTTAGCAGCTAAAGATAAATTGTATTCAAGCCTACCTGACATCCAAACAATTTCTTCCCCTTTATATCCAGCTTCTTCTAAAAGTTTTTTAGCTTTTTCAATATCTCCTTGATTATATTTCTCTTTACCTACATCAGACCACCAGATTTGCTCTTTTAACATAATACTGGGATCTAATCTCCAGAATGCTTCATCTCCGTATCCGGCAGCTAAAATTGGGCCCATATCCAGAGCAGTTAAAAAGGCTTCTCGCATCTTCACATTACTCATTATCCCGGCTCGTTTATTAAATTGAAAGGCAAACCAGGCTCTAGGAGCAGAAGGCAATGCTTGAATATCAGGATGATCTTTAAGCCGATTATATTCATCTACCGGTACAAAGTCGGCAAAATCATATTCTCCGCCTTCAACGCTGGTTAAACGAACCGCTTCATCTGAGATAGGAATAAACTGAAGTTCATCAACGTAGGCTACTTTTTTACCACCAAAACCATTGGCTGGAAATTCAACGGGTTTATAATCTTCAAAGCGAACCATCTTGATATATTGGTGAGGTTTCCACTCTACAAATTTGAAGGGACCTGTTCCAAGGTATTCCTCCACCGGTTTATCAGGATATTTTTCACATATATCCTTAGGGTAAATAAAGGCGCCGCCGTTAGGCATAGCCAGGGAGATTAAAGTAATCCCGGTAGGCTTGGTAAGTTTTAGTTCAATGGTTAATAGGTCTTTAGCCTCAATAGAAGTAACATTCTTAAACAAACTTTTACCATATTTACTCATCTTACCCCAACGCTTTACCGAAGCAACCGCATCCTCTGCGGTAACATCTTTACCATTGTGAAACTTTAAGCCGGGTCTTAATTTAATAGTGTAAATAAGTTTATCATCACTTA
>DPXH01000057.1:0-6229 GCA_003527405.1 Candidatus Sediminicultor tertius
GCTTTTAATTTTGCCAGATTATTTTCGCTCATAGGAGCCAGAGGTAACCGTAAATCACCGGAAGGCAGTCCCATTAACCGGGCACTGGTCTTAACCGGGATAGGATTGGTTTCGTAAAACATGGCATTACTTAAGGGATAGACTTTTGATAAGAAAATTTCTTTAGACTTCTGGTAATTTCCTTCTTCGAATTCTCTAACCACATCTGATACATCCCTAGGAATAATATTGGCTACCACCGAGATTACTCCTTTCCCTCCGATAGATAATAGTGGGAGGAGCAATTTATCGTCTCCGGAGAGAAGGGTAATTTTGTCTCCGCATAATTCAACTATCTGAGTCATCTGATCCAAATTTCCACTGGCTTCTTTTACTGCCACAATATTTTTTAATTCGGCCAGCTCCGCTAATGTTTCAGGTAATATATTTACTCCGGTTCGGGAAGGGACATTATAGACTACGATTGGAATATCTACTTCCTCTGCTATCTTTTTAAAATGTAGATATAATCCTTTCTGAGTCGGTTTATTATAATAAGGGGTGATTATAAGAGCACCATCTGCCCCTGCTTCTTTGGCATGAGAAGTTAGATCTAATGCCTCTCGGGTGCAATTTGAGCCGGTTCCGGCAATTACTGGAACTCTCCCCGCCACCGCCTTTATGGTTAACTCCACTACTTTTTTGTGTTCCTCATGGGAAAGGGTAGGTGATTCCCCGGTAGTACCACAGGGGACAATACCGTTGGTTCCATTTTTGATATGAAATTCCACCAATTCTTTTATTCCTTGTTCATTGACCTCATCATTTTTGGTAAATGGGGTGATCATAGCCACAAAAGATCCTTTAAACATTTTTTATATCCTCCTCTTTATTTTCGTATATCGTATATCGTATATCGTATTGCGTGAAGACAATCAGTTTTCAATTATAATTTATTATAAGGGCGTATGCAATATGCTCCTACTTACATGCTCCTACTTACAACTTGCACCTTGTATCTTGTAACTTCTTTTTCTCTTTACGCAATACGAATTTGGCTATAGGCCAAATTCATTTGGATACCTTGATTCCTGCCTCTTCTAACGATTTGTTTATTATTTGGTAGGCAAATTCTCTATCTTTCCATTCCAAAAAGATTAAAATATCAGTTTTGATAGTAGTCATTTCAATTATGTTTATATTATTTTGCGCCAGAGGCCGGGTAATCCTTTCGATAATACCGGGCGTTTCGATAAAATCTCTGCTTCTGGCAATGATTAAAGCAATATCATTTTTTAAGGTAACTGATTTTAATTTTTCATCTTCAATTACAATAGGATGGATCAAATCATAAGAGGCTTGGGTATAATTCTCTGCAACATAGATTCCGATATGTTTTGTCCCGATGGAGACTCCATATAGACTGATGTGATTATCGGAAATAGGAGTAATTACCTTTTTTAATAATCCCGGGGTATTAAAAATTTCCGTTCCCAGGATAGTCAACATAGTCAACTTTTCCTTGAAAAGGGTTAATTTGCTTTTAAAGGCGCCTATTATCTCTGTTCCTTCTGCAGATAAATTTCCGTTTTGAAAATGAATGATTTTTGCTTTCATTCTATCTGTTTTATATTTTAAGGCTTGTGGATGTAAAACTTTTGCTCCGCCTTCAGCAAGGACTCCCATCTCTTCCACGCTTATTTCCTTTAAAGTTACTGGTTCTTTTATTATCCGGGGATCAGCACTTAATACTCCCACTGCATCAGTTACGATTATTACTTCATCGGCTTCTAAAAAGTTTCCCAGGGCAAAAGCGGTGATATCGCTACCGCCACGGCCAAGAGTGGTTATACTTCCATCTTCACAACTTCTACCTAAAAAACCGCATACTATAGGAATGACCCCTTTTTTAATTAAAGGTTTAATAATTTTTCGGCATCTGTCTTGACTTTCTTGAGAAAGAATTTTTGCCTGGTTAAAGTTTGCATCAGTTATAATAGGAAAATCCTTATCTGCCGGGTCAAAATATTTCGAAGAAAATCCCATAGATTTGATGGTAGCCGCAAGAACTCTGGCACTTATCCGTTCTCCCATAGAAACAAAATCAGCATAGTCTCTATCCTCAATCCGGTCTTTAACAGAATCTTTAAGTAGAGAAGTTAAAGTGTCAGTGGTATTTCCCATTGCCGAAACAACAGCTACTATTTCATATCCTTTTTTTGCTTGTTGAATTATTGATTGAGCGGCTTTTTTAATTCTTTCAGGGTCCTGAACACTGGTTCCGCCAAATTTTACTATTATTCTCATAGATATCACCTTTACATTTTTTTATTTAAACCACTCCGGTATAGTATCATTTCTTGCAATATCAGTATAAGTCTCTTTTTTTACTATTACATCATCTTTCCCTTGGTTTACCAGGACAACTGCCGGTCGCGGAAGCCGGTTGTAGTTGCTGGACATAGAATAATGGTATGCTCCGGTGGTAAATACTGCAAAAAGATCTCCCACGGAAGCCGAAGGTAGTTTTAAATCTTTAATCAAAATATCTCCCGATTCACAGCATTTCCCGGCAATGGTCACCACTTCCTCGGGCAAGTTATTATCTATTTTATTTACCAAAAAACCTTCATATTTTGCTTCATAAAGAATAGGTCGAGGATTATCAGCCATACCGCCATCTGTAATTAGGTATTTTCTAACCCCCGGTATCTCTTTTATATTACCGATAGTATATAGCGTGATACCCGCTTCAGCTACAATAGATCTACCCGGTTCTATTAAAATTTTCGGCATCGTTAGATTGTTTTTTCTTACCTCATTTTCTATATTATCAACGATTAAGTTTACAAAATATTCTGTAGAAGGAGGCAAGTCAGATTCTAAGTATTTTACTCCCAATCCTCCGCCTAAATTTAAATTCAGAGTATCCACTCCCTCTAAGTCTTTTATCTTTCTCATCAGTTTTACCATTTCTTTAATAGCAAGAACATAAGAAGATAGATCAAAAATTTGTGAGCCGAGATGAAAATGCAAACCATTATAGCTGATATGTTCTTTGGATAGAATTTTCTTTATAAAGCCAGGTATCCGGTCGATACTGATTCCAAATTTTGAATCTACCTGTCCGGTTTGAATATATTTATGGGTATGGGTATCTACCCCCGGTGTTACCCGGAGAATTATTCCCACTTTTGTATTTAAACTTTCTGCAATCTGCTCAATCAAGTTAAGCTCATATTCACTGTCTACCATCATGGTGCCAATTTTTTCTTTAAGAGCAAATTCTATTTCCTCTCGGGATTTATTATTTCCATGGAAAAATATTTTTTCCGGAGGGAATCCTGCCGAGAGAGCAGTGTATAGTTCTCCGCCGGAAGAAACATCCAAACTTAAACCTTCTCCCTTTAAAATATTACACATTGCTTTAACCAGGAAGGCTTTACCGGCATAGATTACTTCAAAATCAACATTTCTTTTAGAAAATGCATTGACATATTGCCGGCATTTTCTTCTAATTATAGTTTCAGAAAATACATAACAGGGGGTCTTGTATTTTTGGGCTAACTTTGTAATTTCACATCGGTCAAACTCTAAATTTCCGGAATTATTTAGGGAAAAACCCTCTCGGTTTATTTGAGGTGTTATGTTGTTTTGATTATTCATTAATTTCTCCTTAAAATAGTGGTTAGTATTTAGTTTTAAGTTGCAAAGGCAATTTGCCAGTCATATTTAATTTACCAATATGTCATTCCTACACTTTATGTCATTCCCGCGAAAGCGGGAATCCAGAATTAGTTGTTTCTAAAAAAATATAGATTTTCGCTTTCGCGTAAATGACATAATGACATAAGATATAAGAGGGTTTGATAAATCAAACCCCTACATTTATATATACAGACAACCCAAATTCATAAATAAAAAAGGCAATCGATAAACAATCGCTATGCTCATCAATTGCCTGAAATTAATCTTACAATTAAAACTGCTCCCTTATCTTTCTCATCAGATGAGATAGCGCTCCACCAGAAACCGGGGTATAGATTCTGATGACAGTCTTATGGTTTTTAACCATAAACCCAGCATAAAGATTAGAGCTGTTATCTTTACGCTTCGGCGAGAATACCTTTCCTGGCAAATCAAAGATGCTCATCTCATCACCAGTACTGATTATTGCTCGCACCTCTACCTCACTTAAGAAAAAAGTGAGGTGCAAATATTAAATTTTTAATAAGATAACATATATATTAGGAAAAGTCAAAAAATATTCGACCTTTTTCTTCTAACTGCCCCATTAAAGTTTACACTAAATTGACCTTTGCACTGAACAATATTAAGGAGTGAGTAATATTTGAAATAAGATATTCTTAATATTTTTTTGTTATTCCAGCAATTTAAGAAATTACCTTTACTTTAAGAATATAATTCCTTATTATATTATTATATGATTGTAACCCGAAAAGTAAGCAAAATGGTAGGGGCACGATGCATCGTGCACAAGACGAACAAAAGACAATAAAGCAGGAAGGGCACAATTCATTATGCCCCTACAAAATAAATAATTATAACCAAAAAGTCATGATTTGCTATAAAATTATCTGCAACATATTATGTATATAACCCGTTGAGGATATTTTTGGCTTTTTGGGAAATAACCATTACATTAAAAAAGATTTTAAGTAGAGGTCTAATTAATATTAACAAAGTTAAAAGATTAATTTCAGAAGAAAAATATGTAGACAAACCTAATCTAGGTATTTTAATGATGATTCTTGCCTCAATTTGTTTTGCCTTGGTAGGAGCAATAATAAGGTTTGTTGGAAATATTCCTTTAATGGAAATGATCTTTTTTCGTAGTCTTCCTTCTATTTTAATTTTACCTGTGATTTTAAAAAATAAAAATATTTCTCTTACGGGGAAAAATAAGCCTCTTTTATTATTTCGTTGTTTTTTTGGCTTTCTTTCAACTGTAGGATATTTTTATACTTTTAGAACCATGACTATGACCGATGCCATGACTATTCGACAACTCAGTCCATTTTTTATAATTATACTTGCTGCAATATTTCTAAAAGAGAGGATATCTCTACAAAGGATTCCTGTTTTCTTGTTAGTATTTTTAGGAAGCCTTTTAGTAATTAAGCCAGGAATGCGCCTGGAGATGCTTCCTGCCATAGTAGGAATATCGGCAGCGATATTTAGTGCGGGGGCACATGTTAGTTTAAGAAATTTACGTTTAACTGACCACCCTTTGGTAATTGTAAATTACTTTTATTTTGCGTCAGGTTTAATGGCTTTAGTAATGTTATTATGGCAAAAAAATTTTGTTATTCCCGATCTTGTTAGTTTGATAAATTTGATTTTACTTGGACTGGTTGCTTTAGGGGCACAGGTTGCTCTTACCAAAGCTTATCAAATGGCGCCAGCGGGTATGATATCTCTTTATACTTATTCCCAGATAATTTTTGCTACAATATTTGGACTGTTCTTTTTTAGAGAGCTTCCTGATTTACTTAGTATATTTGGCGCGTTTTTAATAATTATCAGCGGATATTTAAATTATAAATTAAAAATTGAATAATATTCTTGAAATTAAATTTTTATTCCTATTTTAAAGATTAAGAAAATTCCTAGAAAATATCCCAAAAAAATTAACCAGGCAGCAATTCCCAAATGAAATACCGCTTTTTTAGGTTTATATACTACGCTAGCAATGGCAATACTGGTGAGAATTATGGTTATTAAGGCACTAATAATATGCTGGGGTGAGACTACACTTAAAATTGGCGGTCCGTCATAAAATATATCTGAGAAGAAAGGTATAGTCATATTAAGAATATTCGCTCCCAGGACAATGCCTACCGCAAGGTCATAAGCTTTTATTCTAATAGCCGCGAGGGCAGTAACCAATTCTGGCAGAGAGGTAATAATAGCTAAGATTATAGTGCCCATAAATGTTGTTCCCCACCCGGTAAGGTCGGCTAAACTATTGGCTACCCGGGCTAACTTCATGGCAGTAAAGATTATTATTATAGCTGCTATTGAAAATTTGATGTTGGTTAAGGGTAAAGAATAGGCAGTATATTTTTCTTCGGAGACTCCCAGGACATCATCGGGTTTAGTTTTTTTACTATATTTAAATATTACTACAATACCTAAAAAATACAGATTTATTAAAATTAGGGAATCTATGCCAACTCCCACAAAGAGAAACGATGGTTTTAACAGCATACTCAAGGCAGCAATTGCA
>DPXH01000057.1:6652-13228 GCA_003527405.1 Candidatus Sediminicultor tertius
AATACTGCCAAAGATATTTCCAATAGCTAAATTGGGAGCTTTAATCCAAGCGGCGCCGACGCATGAAGTAATTTCAGGAAGAGCTGTGGCTAAGGGGATTAACGCAGCTCCAATCCAGACTCTTCCCAATCCGGTCTTTTCTGCAATTATGTCTCCATAGCGAGTCAGTTTAGTACCTGTAAAAATTATTATTAACGCGCATATTAAAAATGATAGCCATAAGGTGAGCAAATTTACTACATTCCTCCTGAAGTTGAAGTATTATATTTCTTATATTTTAAAGAATTATAGCATTTCTTTAAAGGGTAAGCAATCAAAATTAGTATCTCGTATCTCGTGAATCGTATATCGTATTTGGTTAGCTTGTTAGTTAGTTACCCGGTCTACCAGTCAATACAACAAGCAATACGATTCTACTTATTAATAACTGATAAGTGAAAACCCGCATTTAATACTAAAGACTAATTCAATTGGTCAATTGGTCAATTGGCTAATCGGCGAATTGGTGAATTGGTGAATTGACACTAACTGGTAAAATTTTAAAAAAAAATAAAATTTATGCAGGGATTTTATATTGTTTGTGGTATATAATATATAGAGAGAAGAAAAATCTTAAAATTAAAAGTAAAATATGTTAAAATGCAAAAATAAAAAAGAGGGATAAAAATGATCAAGGTAAAAATTTCCGGTGTAGCAATTGACCCGGTGACGAAAGGTTTTGTGGTAATTTTAAAAGATGGAAATGAAAAAAGGTGGCTTCCTATCTGGGTAGGGCATTACGAAGCGAAGATGATTTCTTTAGCTTTGGAAAAAGTAAAACCAGTAAGACCTTTACCCCATGATTTGATAAAAAATATTTTAGATTCCCTCGGTGTAGTTGTAACAAGAGTAGTAATTTGCAATATTAAGGATAATACCTATTTTGCTTCAGTTAGATTAAAAATAAATCAAACGGAAAAAGAAATTGATGCCAGGCCGAGTGACGCTATTGCTTTAGCCTTGAGGGTAAATGCCCCTATTTACGTAACCGAAGAAGTATTAAATAAGGCTTCCACAGAGAAAGTCACTTTAGAGAACGAAAAAGAAATAAAGCTTGCCGAGTTACAACAAAAGATGCAAAAAGCGATAGAGGTAGAAAATTACGAAGAAGCTGCCAAGTTACGGGATCAAATCAGGAGCTTAGAAAAAAAATAATTTTTTCTTTCCCTTTTTTCCTCAAAAACTATTAGTCTCCAAATAGTTAAAATAAGAAAGCAGTAAATTAATTAAGATTTAAAGAACAATTTTAAAGGGAATCAATTAAGTAAAAATATTTAAATTTTAAAGGAAAGGCGAAAATAAATTGACCATGAGAAAAGTAATAATAGATCCAGAAATTTTTGTTCAATTTCCTGATTTTAAAAGAGGGATTATAGTTGTTAAAAATATAGAAAATGCACTCGGCAATAAAAGAATAAAGAAACCTTTAAATAAAGAGATTGAAAAGAGGATGAAGGAAGATTTAATTGAACATCCCTTTGTAAAAGCCTGGGATAAAGCACATTTAAAATTCGGTTCTAATCCTAATAAATTTCCTCCCTCTATAAAATCACTTTTAAAGAGGATCAAAAAGGGCGGAGGATTTCCTTTTATTAACTCAGTAGTAGCCTTATTTAATTATATTTCTATAAAATATCTTATCCCTTGTGGCGGAGATGATGTTGATAAAATTGAGGGGAATTTACATCTTGGTTTTGCCAAAGGGAATGAATGGTTTGTTGCTTTAGGCAGTGAAGAGAAAGAGAATCCTCAACTCGGAGAGGTAATTTATTTTGATGATAAAACTTTAAAAGTAATGTGTAGGAGATGGAATTGGCGGAATGGTGATTTTAGTAAAATAACTGAAAATACCAAAAGGATGGTTATTAATATTGACGGAATCGGAGCAGTTCCCCAATCAATTATAGAGGAAGCAAGAGATGAGTTGGCAAAATTATTAATCGAGCGGTGCAAAGCAGAACTAACTACCGATTTACTGAATCGAAATAATAGAGAGATTGAAATAGATTTTTAAATTGTGTTAGGAGATACTACTTTGACACAGTAAGAAGGGAGCAATAACAAGATATGAAAAAAGATAAAAAATATTATCGCGATAATTTAAGAGAGTTAAAACCTTATGACCCTCATGAAGTACCTTATAAAATAAAATTAAATGCTAATGAAAACCCTTATGGTTTACCAGAAGAAATTATTGAAGAGATATTAAGGAAGGCAAAAAATTTAGAATATTTTCGGTACCCTAACGCAAATTCTGTGAAGCTAAGTGAAGCTGTTTCTTCTTTTTGGGGTTTAAGCAGAGATAATATAGTTATAGGAAATGGTTCTGATGAACTTATTGATTATTTAATCAAGGCCTTTTCCGAAAAAGGGAGAACCATTATTACCACTGCACCCTCTTTTGCTATGTATAAAATATATTCAATTGTTAACGGTTCTAATTTTGTACAAATTCCTTTAAGTCAGGACAATTTTAGTTTAAATGAGGATGAGGTTTTAGAGGAAGCGAAAAAGGAAGACTCTTCTATAGTTTTTATAGCTTATCCCAATGCTCCTACCGGAAATTATTTTGCCGAGGACAAGATTATAAAAATAATTGAAGAATCAGGTTGTCTGGTAGTAGTGGATGAAGCTTACTTTGAGTTTGGAGAAAAGACTTTTGTGCCTCTTATTTCTCAATACGATAATTTAGTTATCCTTAGAACATTTTCTAAAGCTTACAGTTTAGCCGGTTTACGGGTGGGATATTTACTTTCTAATCCTGAAATTATTAGTGAAGTAAGAAAAGTAAAAAGTCCCTTTAATGTAAATACTTTTTCTCAACTTGCTGCCCAGGTAGTTTTTGAAAATAAAGAAATTTTAAAAGATGGCATAAAGAAAATCGTTGAAGAACGCGAAAAATTAATAAACAGAATAAACAAAATTCACCCTTTCAAAGCCCATCCTTCTCAGACCAATTTTGTTTTGGTCGAGGTGGGTTCTAAAGAAAGCACAGATTTAGTTTATAATAATTTATTAGAACAAGGAATTTTAATTCAAACAATATCTGATCCGGCTTTTTCAAGATCCAGATATTTTTTACGTATAACTATAGGAAATAAAGAAGAGAATAATATTTTGATTAAAGGGTTAGAAAAGGTGTCAAAGGACCGTCCCCTGACACGTTTTTAAAGGAGTGATAGAGATGATTAAATTTGATAAATTTACCATAAAAGCCCAAGAGGCAATTGGCGAAGCACAGCAAATTGCTACCAGTTATAACCATCAAGAGATAAAAAGCGAACATCTTTTATTGGCTTTAATTAATCAGAAAGAGGGAGTTATCCCTTCAATATTGCAGAAGTTAGAAGTTAATTCTGAAGAACTTAAAGTAAAATTAGAAAAATTATTAGAAAAAATTCCTCAGGTCTATGGAGGTGGCGGAGGGCAGCAATATATCGGAAACGAACTTAACGATATATTAAATACGGCTCAACAGGAAGCTCAAAAAGTAAAAGATGAATATGTAAGTACAGAACATATATTTATTGCTTTGGTTGAAGCAGAAGGAACCAGAGTTAGTGAAATATTGAAGGCAGAAGGAATCAGTAAAGATAAAATTTACCAGGCTTTAGTCAATATTCGAGGAAGCCAAAGGATAACTGATCAGAATCCGGAAGAAAAATATCAGGCTTTGGAACGTTATTCCCGTGACCTGACTGAATTAGCTAGAAGAGGAAAACTCGATCCGGTAATTGGGCGGGACGAAGAGATAAGAAAAGTTATGCAAATTCTCTCCCGTCGTACGAAGAATAACCCTATGTTAATCGGTGAACCGGGGGTAGGGAAAACTGCCATTGCCGAAGGCCTGTCACAGAGAATTGTGCGGGGAGATGTCCCTGAAGGATTAAAGAGTAAAAGGATAATAGTATTAGATATAAGTGCCATGGTTGCCGGTGCAAAATATAGAGGAGAATTTGAGGATCGGCTAAAAGCTGTTTTGAAAGAAATTCAAGGTGCCGAAGGAGAGATAATCGTTTTTATAGATGAAATTCATACTTTGGTAGGAGCAGGGGCAGCCGAAGGAGCTATAGATGCTTCAAATATGTTAAAACCGGCTTTAGCTCGCGGAGAACTTCATTGTATCGGAGCAACTACTTTAAAGGAATATAAAAAATATATTGAAAAAGATGCAGCCTTAGAGCGACGGTTTCAACCAGTATTAATTAAGGAACCTTCGGTAGAAGATACAATTTCTATTTTACGAGGGTTAAAGGAAAGATATGAAGTACATCATGGAGTAAAAATAAAAGATTCAGCTTTAATTGCCGCAGCTGTTCTTTCGGGTCGATATATAACTGATAGATTTTTACCTGATAAAGCTATCGATTTAGTTGACGAAGCAGCTGCCAGTTTACGGATAGAAATTGATAGTATGCCTATCGAAATAGATGAAGTGGAAAGAAAAATTATTCAATTAGAGATAGAAAAACAGGCTCTAAAGAAAGAGAAAGAGGTCAGCTCTCAAGAACGATTAGAAAAGATAGAGAAGGAATTAAGTACTCTTAAAGAAAAAAGAGATAGCATGAAATTGCATTGGAATAATGAAAAAGAAGGTATTCAAAAAATTCACGAGATAAAAAGCAAAATTGAACAAGCGAAAATAGAAGCCGAAAAAGCAGAAAGAGAAGGGAACCTTAATCGAGTTGCCGAGTTAAAATATGGAGTAATCCCGCAACTTCAAAAAAAATTGGAAGAAGAAAATAAAAAATTGGCTTCTTTACAAAAAGAAACAAAAATGCTTAAAGAAGAAGTGGATGAAGAGGATATTGCTGAAATTGTCTCTAAATGGACTGGTATCCCCGTTGGCCGGCTTATGGAGGGTGAAGCAAGTAAATTAGTCAGGATGGAAGAAGAGCTTAAACAAAGAGTAGTCGGACAAGATGAGGCAATCAGGTTAATTTCCAATGCTATCAGAAGATCCCGGGTAGGGATAGCAGACCCCAAAAGGCCGGTAGGGTCATTTATCTTTATGGGGCCCACAGGCGTAGGAAAAACCGAACTTGCACGAAGTTTAGCTGATTTTTTATTTGATGATGAAAATGCCCTGGTACGTATTGATATGTCTGAATATATGGAGAGGCACAGTGTAGCCCGGTTAATCGGGGCTCCCCCGGGTTATGTCGGGTATGAAGAAGGAGGTCAACTCACCGAAATTGTTAGGCGCAAACCTTATTCAGTTATTCTCTTTGATGAAATCGAGAAGGCCCATCCCGATGTTTTTAATATTCTATTACAGATTTTAGATGATGGACGCTTAACTGATGGACAGGGCAGGATAGTTAATTTTAAAAATTCTATTCTAATTATGACTTCTAATATTGGAAGTCATTGGATTTACGAAATGAATGAGGGGAATAGAGAATCTGTTATGCAGAAAGTAATGGATTCACTGCGGGAACATTTTAAGCCGGAATTTATAAACAGACTTGATGAGATAATTATCTTTAACAATTTAGATAAAGAACAGATTATTAAAATTGTGGATATTCAATTGAATATTCTAAAGGAAAGATTGCTGGGCAAGAAGATAGGTTTGAAAGTGACTACAAGGGCAAAGGAATTTTTAGCCGAAAAAGGCTACGACCCTCATTATGGAGCTCGGCCTTTAAAGAGAACTATTCAAAGATACATTCAAGATCCCTTAGCTTTGCAGATTTTAGAGGGAGTTTTTAAAGAGGGGGATAAAGTAGAAACCGATTTGGATGACAAAAACGAAAAGATAATTTTCAAAAAAATGTGAATTTGAGATTAGTTAAATAGTTAGTTGGTTACCTGGTTGCAAATTCGTATTTCGTGAATCGTATCTCGGAAATAAATAGAATTCAGGAGCCAGGAGTCGGTATTCAGAATAAGGCCGTATATCGTATTATAGCTCATAGTATATGGAATAAATATAAAATATACCAATCCTTTATTCCCTCTCCCCTCCGAGGGAGAGGGTTAGGGTGAGGGGGGAGTAAACACGATACGCGATACGAATATACTATTCACTAACGACTAAATAAGTAAAGGAGAGCAATAAATGTTTACGCAATACATGAACAGTTTTTGGCAAGCGGTATTAAGAGTTTTTAGTCCGGAGAATCTTATTCTGTGGTGGGGAAAATTTATAACTATTATTATAATATTAGTGGTAGCAAAGATAGCTTTATCCGTAATTAATAAACTAATAGAAAAATCTTTAACCCCCTTAAAAAAATCTAAAAATTATAAGAAGAGGATTTCTCGAGCGAATACTCTTATTCCGCTTTTGCAGAGTGTTTCTAAATATGTAATTTATTTTATCACCGGAGTAATAGTATTAAGAGAATTAGGGATAGACACTACCGCGATTATTGCCAGTGCCGGAGTTGTTGGTTTAGCAATTGGTTTTGGAGCTCAATCTTTAGTGAAAGATGTTATTTCAGGTGCCTTTCTACTTTTCGAAGGGGTGATTTCAGTGGGAGATTCTATTAATGTAGGAGAACATTCCGGAACAGTGGAAGTTATTGGTTT